>CADAAS010000054.1 GCA_902785885.1 Pseudoselenomonas ruminantium | reverse complement strand
GTCTGTCAGTTGAAAGGTATTTAGGAGTTTCTGTATCGTTTTATCGTTGTGGGCGGTATTGGGGGGCATGACAAAACGAATGTTTTCTGCAATGGTCATATTCGGAAAGAGTGCGTAATGTTGAAACAGATAGCCAATTTGCCGTTTTTGTGGCGTCTGGTTAATCTGTTGTTCGCTGTCGAACAGGACTTTTCCATCCAGTACGATGTGGCCCTTGTCAGGCCTTTCAATGCCGGCAATGCATTTGAGTGTCATGCTCTTGCCACAGCCGGACGCGCCTAATAGGGCAAAGACTTCATCTTTTAAGGTAAAGTCAGCCTTTAAGTTGAAAGCCGGCAGTTTTTTGTCCAGGGATACGATAAGTTCCATACATTTCCTCACTTGCAAATAAAACCATATTTGGTGAAGATGGCGCGGGCTTTTTCCGAAGCGGCGAAAGCAAGAAAGGCGGTGGCTTCTTCGGGATGTTTGGTGTCACGAAGAACGGCAGCCGGATAGATAATAGGCTGATGCGTTCCGGCTGGAGCTGCAGCCACAATTTTTACCTGTGGGGTGCTGGCCGCATCGGTGGCGTAGACGATGCCGCAGTCAGCCTCGTCGGTTGCTACCCAGGCCAGTACCTGACGAACATCGTAACCGTAGACGGCTTTTGCTGCTATGTTGTCGAAAATTCCCAGATTGGTTAGTACTTCCTCGGTGTACTGGCCGACAGGTACGCTGCTTGGGTCACCAATGGCGATGTGCTTGAGTTCAGGACGGCTGAGGCCTGCAAATGCGTTCAGTTCAAGCCTGCTGTCCTGCGGTACAATCAGCACGAGTGAATTTTCCAGTAAATCCTTGCGCGTGCCTGCCAGCAGATTGCCAGATTTTTCCAATGCGTTCATTTGCTTAGCGGCGGCAGAGAAAAATAAATCGGTTTGCCCGCCGTTCTCAATGGCCTGTTGGAGCGCACCGCTGCTGCCGAAGTTGAACGTAATGGTTACCTCGGGATGTTCCTGCGCATAAACCGCTGCCAGTTCCTGCATAACATCGGTAAGACTGGCTGCTGCAGCTATATGGAGCTCAATTGGGGCCTGTTTTTCCGGTGTGGTAGTTGCAGCTAACTGTTGCTGGCAGCCGACAGAAGCAGTTAGAATCAGAATGGTTAAAAGCAGAACAAAAAATTTTTTCAAGACATTTCCTTCATTTCGTTGATCGATTGTAATTTATAACGACAGATAAAGCTGTTGGGAAATAAGAGAGCCATATTTCATATAGAAATGATAGTAAAGCAGGAGCAGTGCGAGTACAGCAAGGTTGCTGCCGGTAAAGGCCAGCAGATAGTAGCCGGGCTTGCTGAAACGGGTCTGCAGGTAAGCCTTGAAGGAAATCACGCTGGCCATGGAGGCGATGATGGTACCCAGTCCGCCAATATTTACGCCCAGGAGCAACGGGGCGTAGTTTTCGGTGTAACTGGCCAGCAAGACCGTGGCCGGTACGTTGCTCAAGACCTGGCTTAGAAGCAGGGAGACCCAGAATTCATGGCCGTTTAGCATTTTCGCGGGCCAGCTTTGGAACAGTTCAATATGGCTCAGATTGCCTACGCCGATAAATAACAGGGCAAAGAGCAGGAGCAGTTTATAGTCCGCTTCTTTGTACAAGCGGTAATTGAGCAGAGCCAGAGCGGGCAGCACGAAACCTGCCAGCAGGGAAAAACTCAGCAGATGTACGACATGCAATAGGCAGAGCGTGAACAGGAGCAGCAGGGGAAGGATGTTCTTCCAGGGAAGCGCCGTATCCGGCTGAGTAGGCAGGGAGACATCGCAATCGGTGAGCGTGTAAGTGGCGAGATAAATCGCCAGGCCGCTGATGAGGACAATCGGGGCGGTAATGGAGAGAAACGCGAGCGGTTCAAGGTTGTAGTGGGAATAGATAAAGAGATTCTGCGGATTGCCAATGGGCGTGAGCATGCTGCCCAGGTTTGCGGCAATGGTCTGCCAGCAGACGGTTGGCACCATAAGCCGTATGCGCCGCGCCTCGGTAAAGACCATAATGGCCAGCGGCACAAAGATAATCAGCGCCACGTCATTGGTGATAAACATGGAACTGAAATAGCAGCTGAAGATAAAGAACCGACCCAGCGACCGTCCCGATGCACTGCCTTGAAACAAATGCTGGAAGATAGCTGCAAAAAAGCCGCTGAGCCGCAGCCCTGCCACAATGCACATCAAAAAGAGCAGCAGCCCGAGCAGTGGCAGATTGATGCGCTGCAGGATATCGCCAGATGCCGGCGGGGCAATCATACTCGTAATCACGGCAAAAACAAGTGCCACAGCCAAATCCGGATTTTGGCGCAGCTTTTTGTATATCAGCATGGAAAGGCTCCTTTCAATCCAACAATCAAGAACAAAGTATAGCATAATTTGTTGCGCATTCACAGGGGGAATGTTAGAATTTAGGTAGCGTAAATGATTTATGAATGGTGGTTAAAAATACATGCTGACAGCCAGCGTCTTTGTCAATATTCCCGTAAAAAGCATAGCCAAGGCCTATACTTACAGCGTGCCAGCCGAGCTTTCCTATTTGGAAACAGGCTGGCGTGTTTTTGTGCCCTTTGGCGGGCGCAAGGTGGAAGGCTTTATCTTGTCCGTGGTCGAGCAATCTGCCGCAGAACTTGGTGATATGCAGGGCAAGCTAAAGCCTATCGAAGCTGCGGTGGACGAAGAAGCCTGGTTTACGCCGCCGGTTTTGCGGGCAGCAAAATGGCTGGCGGATTTTTACCTGTGCTCGCTGGCGGAGATGATGCGGCTCTTTATGCCGGGGAAAAGCGGCCTGAAAATCACGGTGCTCTATGAAAGCGACCCCATGCAGCAGGAACATATCCTCTTGCATATGCCCGCCTATCGGCAGGTTTATGAGGTGTTGGCAGAAGAACCGGCAAGCCGCCTGGCATTGGGGAAAAAACTGCCGGAGTTAAAGGTGGAATTGCCAGCCATGCTGGACAAGATGGTACAGTACGGCATTATCTGCAGGGAGTACGCGGCGGACAAACGGGAAAAAGCCCGCTATGAGCAGGACGCCGTTTTGCAGGTGGAAGTTAACGAAGAACTGCTTAACGACTACAAGCGGAAAAAAGCGCAGGCGCATGCATTGACGATCCTCGCGGCGGCGGGCGGCAAAATGGCGGCCAAGGAGCTCAAAGCCCAAAAGGTATCGGCACAGGTCTTAAAGGCGCTGGCTGCGGATGGCCTTATTCGCATGGAAAACCGCCGGATTATGCGGGACAGCTATCGTGATGCAGAAGCGGTGCACGCAGAGGTGGAACTGACTACTGACCAAAAGGCGGCTATAGCGGCGATGGAACCGGCTGTAAACAAGCGGGCGTATCAGGGCTTTTTGCTGAAAGGGGTAACCGGCAGCGGCAAGACGCAGGTCTATATCGAAATGGCCGGTAAAGTCCGGCAGGCCGGGCGACAGGTCATTGTGCTAGTGCCGGAAATCGCCTTGACGGGGCAGGTGGTTATGGCCTTTAAGGCGTATTTTGCTCAGGATATTGTCGTCATGCACAGCCGCTTGTCCTTGGCGGAACGCAATGATGCCGTGCTTCGGGTGCGGCGCGGTCAGGCAGGTATTATTATCGGTGCGCGCTCGGCGCTTTTTACGCCAGCCAGTGATGTGGGGCTCATCATCATGGACGAGGAGCAGGATATGTCCTACAAGCAGGACGAATCGCCCCGCTATCATGCCAAGGTCGTGGCTGAAGAATTGGCGAAAATCCATCAGGCGGTACTACTGCTAGGAAGTGCGACCCCGTCACTCGAAAGTTATTACCGGGCAAAGTCTGGGGAACTGACCTTGCTCAATATGCCCCAGCGCATTGGCAATCTGCCCCTGCCTACTGTACAGTGCGTGGATATGCGGCAGGAACTCAGGATGGGCAACCGCCATATCATGTCAGCGGCGTTGCGGCAGTTGATTGAAATGACCATGGCCCAAAAACAGCAGATTATCATCATGCTGAACCGGCGGGGCTTTTCCACCTTTGTGATGTGTCGTTCCTGCGGCGAGGTCATTAAGTGCAAGCTCTGTGGCCTGCCACTTGTCTATCATAAGAACGGCAAACTGTCCTGCCATCACTGCGATGTGACGGAGCCGGTACCTGATGTCTGCCCGAAATGCAGCAGCCGCTATATCAAATATTTCGGTTCCGGTACAGAGAAGTTGGAGCAGGAACTTCACCAACTGGTGCCGTCTGCTCGCGTTATCCGCATGGACAGGGATACGACCAATACGAAATTTGCCCATCAGGAAATTTTGCAGAAGTTCCGTGAGAAACAATACGATATCCTCTTGGGCACGCAAATGGTGGCCAAAGGGCATGATATTCCCGATGTGACGGCGGTAGGCATTATCAGCGCCGATTCCAGCCTGAATCTGCCGGACTTCCGCGCGGCAGAGCGCTGCTTTATGCTGATTACCCAGACGGCAGGACGGGCAGGGCGCCATGAACATCAGGGCAGAGTGGTGATTCAGACCTACAATCCGGAACACTATGCCGTGACCTGCGGCATTGCCCAGGATTATGAAGGCTTTTACGAGCAGGAAATGAAAATGCGGCAGGGCTTGTTCTATCCGCCATTTAGCCGATTGGTCAAACTGTTGTTCCAACACGAAGAGGAAAATACCGCCAAGGGAAATGCCAAAAGACTAGTGATGGCTTTTAACGAACACTTCGGCGGCGTAAAGGGACAGCAGATTATCGGCCCATCGCCTGCGGTAATTGCCTGTTTCCGCGGTATCTACCGCTTTGTCGTGCTCATTAAGACCGCTGACTTGCCTGCGGTGCAGGCCTTTTTGCGGGAGCAGAAGCTGCATCTGCGTACCGATGTGGCCATTGATATTGACCCGATTACCATGCTGTAATATGGGGGAGGATACAGGAATGGATATTCAGCAGGAATTATGGAAGCTGCAGGATAAGTCTTATCAGGAATTCAGCCGTAAACTGATACCCAATATAGCACCGGAAAAGATAATCGGCGTGCGCACACCGGCCCTGCGGCAGTTGGCCAAAGAAGTCCTGGCGGCAGGGGAGGCGGAGGCATTTCTTCAGGATTTGCCGCATGCGTATCACGAGGAAAACCAGCTCCATGCCTTTATTCTTTCGGCAATGAAGGATTATGAACCGTGCATGGCGTACTTGGAAAAATTCCTGCCCTATGTGGATAACTGGGCGACTTGTGACCAGATGTCGCCGAAGGTGTTTAAGAAGCACAGGTCGGAACTTTTGTTGCAGATTAGAAAGTGGTTGAACGCTGAAGACACTTACACTGTGCGCTATGCCATCGGTATGCTGATGGTGCATTTCCTCGATGAGGATTTTGACCGTTCCTATTTGGAAATGGTCGCGCAAATCCGTTCAGAGGAATATTATATTAATATGATGATTGCCTGGTACTTTGCAACAGCGCTGGCCAAGCAGTATGCAGAAACACTGCCTTATATGGAAAAGCAGTGTTTGGCACCATGGACGCATAACAAAACGATTCAGAAAGCGATTGAGAGCAGACGAATTAGCGCAGAGCAGAAGACTTATCTGCGAACATTGAAGATAAGGGGATGATTTGGTGAGCAGTATGTTGCAAAAACTTCCCATAGGTGTACAGAGTTTTGCGCATTTGCGGCGGGAAGGGTATTTATATGTCGATAAGACAAAATACATTCATGAGCTGGTAAATGGCAGCAAGCAGTATTTTCTCAGCCGTCCACGCAGGTTTGGTAAAAGCTTATTTTTGTCTACGTTGAAGGCGTATTGGCAGGGGCAAAAAGAATTGTTTAGTGGCCTGTATATTGCAGTAGAGGAAGAAAAATCAGCCCATCCTTGGCAGGCATATCCAGTATTTGTCTTTGATTTTAATGGTAAAAATTATCAAAAAGCACAAGCACTGGAAAATGTTTTGGATGAAAAATTGCGTGGTTGGGAACAGGAATACGCGCTGAGTGGTACGCAATCTTTGGAAGAACGTTTTCGGCTGTTATTGGCTGCAGCCAAAGAAAAAAGCGGGCGGCCTTGTGTAGTTCTGGTGGATGAATATGATAAGCCGCTGCTGGATGTGATGGCGGATGAAACACTGGCTGAACAGAATAAGGCCGTGTTCAAGGGCTTTTTTGGCGTACTGAAAAGTTGCGATGAATACTTGCAGTTCGTTTTTATTACCGGAGTTACGAAATTTAGCAAAGTGAGTATTTTTAGCGACTTAAATCATCTGAAAGACATATCCATGAACAAAAAATACGCTGCTGTTTGTGGAATTACGGAAAATGAGCTGACTGATACACTGTGGCCACAGGTGGAAAAGTTTGCTGAAATGCAGAATAAGACGGCAGGGATGTGCCAGCAGAAACTGCGCAGCGCCTATGATGGCTATCGGTTTCATCCCCAGGGGGAAGGGGTGTATAATCCCTTTTCTCTGCTCAATGCTTTGGATGATGGTGAACTGCGTTCTTATTGGTTTGTAACTGGTACGCCCACGTTTTTAATCAAGAAGCTGCAAGCTAGTGAATTTGACCTGTGGAAGTTTACGGATGGCAAGTTATATTCGGATGAGCGGGCACTGGCTGATTATCGTGCGGATAACCCCGATATTTTGCCCTTGTTGTATCAAACAGGCTATTTAACAATTATCGGCTACGATGACAGGCGTCAGCGCCTGACCATGGGCTTTCCCAACGAGGAAGTCAAATACGGCTTTTTGGAAAGTCTGATGCCGGCGTATGTTCCCAAGGCCGTGCCGGGGACGGATACGGATATTTTCACCTTGGACGATTATGTGGAAAGTGGTCAGGTAGAGGGCATACGGAAGATACTAACCGCCCTGTTTGCCAGCATCCCCTACACTTCGGCAGGGACAAGATTTGAACATTATTTTGCCACGGTTATCTATTTGGTGTTTACTCTGCTGGGGAAATATGTGCATGCTGAAGTGCATAACAGTCAGGGACGGGCGGACTGTATTCTGGAAACAGCTGACTATGTGTATATTTTTGAGTTCAAACTGGACAGAAGTGCGCAGGAGGCACTGGCGCAGATTGAGGAGAAAGGCTATGCCCTGCCGTATGCGGCAGATAAGCGGAAAATTTACCGTATTGGGGTCAACTTTTCCTCGGAAAGCCGCAATATTGCCGCCTGGGAAGTTCGTGAATAAACGAAATTGTAGAAGAAAATATAGAAATATGCTATAATTGCTTAAAAGTGAATGATTTGGTTTTTACTGTGTATTTATGAACACATGAAAGGACCAATCACGGGGGAGGATTGCTACGCAAGCTACTTTTTATGTGCGCCAGACGGCGCACGGTTCTAACTGATGATGATATTCATATATTTTATATGAATATTACAGGTGGTGAAGAAGTATGGAATTGATTGGGGAGCAAGTAAAACACATTAAATATGGTATAGGAAAAATAATTCGCTTGACAGGAAATACGGTTTATGTGGAATTCGGGCATGAAAGTATAAAAGCCTTTTCTTATCCTGTAGCCTTTGAAAAATTTCTAACCTTGATAAACATTAAAGCTGATATTGAAGTAAGAGCACAGCTTGAAGAAGCAAAGGCTGAGCAGAAGAAAGAATCAGCTGCTATTGAACATGCTAGACTCCAAAAACGCGAACAATTGGTAACAAGGAGAATGGAAGAAGAAGGTGAGATTGGCGAGTTTTATTCAGTTAGTGCTTTTTGCGAAGCTTACCGTCGAATTTTAGGGAAAGAAGTTGATTTTCTTAAAGGCAGTGGGGGAAAGAAATATCGCGTTAATAGCGGAAAATGTGTAGAGTTAGTTGGCGGGCAGTATATTTACTGTTTTGAAGCAGAAGATGAGATTAATATCCCGGATGGTTCAACAATTACCATTTGGCTAGGAGATGGTGAGTTTAGTCAAATTGGTTCCATTGTCAGTTGCGAAGACTTTACGATAGTTATTCGTACACCAGACAGTCTGGGAAAAGAGGTGCCATCTTTAGAGTTTTCTGTGGAAACATGGAAATTGCTTGATGTTCTCGGGGACAGATTGACACAAATAGCTCAACATCCTTCGAAGATTGTGGAGCAGTTGGTTTGTGGATGTAAGCAGGCCTTAGAACGTAACCGTAGTGATATAGCTACGGGGCAGGATACTGCTATTGAAATGAGCTTGAAACAACCAGTTACGTTTATTTGGGGGCCGCCTGGCACAGGCAAGACAGAGACGTTAGCAAAGATAGCATTAGAACATATGCTATTGGGACATAGTGTTTTGATGGTATCATATAGTAACGTTTCTGTAGATGGAGCTATTGACAGAGTAAGGGAAATCTCCAAGAGAATGAAGAAGTATCATAAATTCACTGTACCTGGAAGAGCTCTTCGTTATGGTTATCCACGATTAGAAAAAGTGTTGAAAGAGGATAGTCTTACCGCATATAATTACGTCATTCATAAAAGACCTGAACTTCTGGAGAGAAGAGAGAAGCTGTTGCATGAGAAAGGTGGAATAAATAGACATTCTGCAAAGTATGTCCACATTGAAAAGGAAATTACGGAAATAAGAAAAAAATTGCAGCAAGAGGAGCGTGAAGCGGTCAGAAAAGCTAAATTCGTGGCGACAACGGTTTCAAAAGCTACGGTTGATGAAGTAATTTATGGGAAGAAATTTGATATTGTAATATTCGATGAGGCAAGTATGGCCTATGTACCGCAGATTATTTTTGCAGCCAGCCTTGCAAATAATCATTTTGTTTGTGTAGGTGATTTTAGACAGTTACCGCCGATTGTGCAAAGCAAGGATGCTTCAGCATTAAATAAAGACATTTTTCAATATTGCAAAATAACAACTGCTGTTAATAATCACATGGGATACAAGTGGTTATGCCTGTTGGATGTACAGCGACGTATGTACCCGGATATAGCGGAGTTTATCAGTCATAATATGTATGACAATATGCTAAAATCAGCACCGGAAATGCTAGAGAAGACAGAGCTTATTTCAATGTTGGCACCAATTCCTAATGAATCGATGGGCTTGGTGGACTTATCGGGAATGATGTCGGTTTGTTCTAGAACTATGGATTATTCAAGAATAAATGTTCTAAGTGCCTTTGTGGATTATAGCTTGGCTTTGCCATATGCTGCCTTTAATGAGGTGGGAATCATTACTCCATATCATGCGCAGGCTAGGTTACTCCATGCAATGGCTCGTGATGCGGCTAAGGCAGATTCAAAATTGAAGATGATAAACTGTGCTACAGTACATTCTTTTCAAGGCTCAGAAAAGGAAGTCATCATCTACGATGCTGTAGATTGTTACAGGATGCCTTATCCCAGTCAACTGCTTACGGAGGCGAAGAATGATATTGCTAATAGACTTTTCAATGTGGCACTAAGCAGATCAAAGGGAAAATTTGTAGCAGTTGCTAATGTAAAATATTTAAAGAGTCAGAGGTTCTCCGATAGATTGATTTTTTACAGGCTTATGCAGCAGCTAGGACAGAAGTCTACACGGCTTAGGGGAGATAGTTTCTGCAGAAATGACAATCCTGGCAATAATTTACAGTTAATGTATGGTGACGAAGGTTTAAGAAATTTTTTAAATGACATAAAATTAGCTCGTAATAGTATTTGCATAGATATTCCGGATTCTCCTGATATGAAGTCTGCGGAAGCCATTGTTACAGCTTTAACAGATGCAAAAGCACGTGGATGTGATATTAGTTTACGCGCTGAGAACAAAAGAAATTTGCCGGAGCGTTTGCGTCCTTTGGTAATAGAAAACAAATATGCCTGGAATCCAGTTGCAATCATAGATAGGCGTATCATCTGGTATGGTGAACCGGTTTCGCAAGCTCAGTTTAAAGTTGGTACTACAGATCAACCGACATTTTATCGTCCTGTGTTTCGTTGGGAAGGAGCGTATACTGCTAACGTTTTGTATGGCTTGTTAGAAATGAACAAGACAGTGGATAGCTATATTCCGGATCAAAATGAAAACTTGGATAATATTGGTAAATTTTCTTCCTGGTTATCTTTTAATTACATATGCGATGATTGTGGCAAGCCATTGCGTTTGATGAAGAGCAAATATGGGAAGTTTTTTATTAGTTGTTCAGGATATCCTAAATGTCGGCATAGTGAGCTAGTGACCGAGGAAATTCTTGATGAATATTTGTATCGAAATAGCGAAACTGGGCAAAAATGCCCTAAGTGTCATTATACACTAGAACCTAAAATTGGGCCGCGTGGAATCTATGTTTCGTGTACAGGATTAACCAGGCATAATTTTAGCTTAGACCAAATCTAGCCGGAGGCACAGTGTACGACATGAGTCCGGCCAATATGAAGCACATATTTATCCAAAAGAATCTTGTCAGGATAATTAGATAGTTTTCTGCGTGGCAGGCGCTGCAGGGGAGTCTTTAAAGCAGAAGTGCTGAATGATGGCAAATATGAGTTGGACGAAACATATCATAATGTGCCTGAGGAGGAGAAGGGCTATGCCCTGCCGTATGCGGCAGATAAGCGGAAAATTTACCGTATTGGTGTCAATTTTTCCTCAGAGAGCCGCAATATTGCCGCCTGGGAAGTTCGTGAATAAAATCACTGGGAAGTTCGTGAATAAAATCAAATGCTTTTAGCGCGGCCATATTTGTGCTATACTATTGAAGTATGTTTCCTAGTGATAACAATAAACATCTATGGATGGTGAGAAAATGAAAGTTACCAAAGAAGATTTGCAAAATGTAGCGGTTCTTTCCCGTTTGGCAATTCCTGCCGACCAGGAGGACAAGTACATTGACCAGATGGATAAAATCCTGACCTATATGGACAATCTGTCCGAGCTGGATACGGAAAATGTTAAGCCGACCACTTACGCCCTG
Source organism: Pseudoselenomonas ruminantium (assembly GCA_902785885.1). Lineage (GTDB taxonomy): Bacteria > Bacillota > Negativicutes > Selenomonadales > Selenomonadaceae > Selenomonas_A > Selenomonas_A ruminantium_M. Next base: position 1,858 of record CADAAS010000054.1, on the reverse strand, counting down.
CCCATGCAGAACGTGTTCCGCAAGGACGAAGTGAAAGCATCCCTTGACCGTGAGGCAGCGCTCGCGAATGCTCCGCTCAAGGAAGACGGCTACTTCAAAGTACCGAAGGTTCTGGAAGACTAAGGCAGGAGGATTGAACGTGAGATTATATGAAAAACCGGCTCATGTACTCCATGACATGCTGGTGAATAAAGAGATTACAAGTGTAGAGCTCACCGAAGATGTGCTGGCGCGCATCGACGAGGTGGAAGGCGACGTTAAAGCATATTTGACCATTACCCGTGACGAAGCGCTGGCTCAGGCTAAGGCCGTGGACGAAAAGATTGCCAAGGGCGAAAAGATTTCCTTCCTCGAAGGTATCCCCGGCGCCATCAAGGACAATATCTGCACCAAAGGTGTAAAGACGACCTGTGCATCCAAGATTTTGGAAAACTTCGTACCGCCTTATGATGCTACGGTAATGACCAAGCTCAAAGCCGAAAATCCCGTTATCCTGGGCAAGCTCAACATGGACGAGTTCGCCATGGGCGGTTCCACGGAAAATTCTGCGTACCATCCGACCTGCAATCCCTGGAATACGGAATGCGTGCCGGGCGGTTCTTCGGGCGGCAGTGCAGCATCTGTTGCTGCTGGTACGGCAATTTGGTCGCTCGGCTCGGATACGGGCGGCTCCATCCGTCAGCCGGCATCCTTCTGCGGCGTGGTAGGCTTGAAGCCGACCTACGGCCGTGTTTCCCGTTATGGCCTTGTGGCGTATGGTTCTTCTTTGGACCAGATTGGCCCTGTGACCCGTGATGTGACGGACTGCGCGAACATCCTCAACATCATCGCCGGCCATGATGATATGGATTCCACTTCCAGTGCTGCAGAAGTGCCGGACTTCACCAAGGCGTTGGTGGAAGATGTGAAGGGCCTCAAAATAGGTCTGCCGAAGGAATACTTCGTCAAGGGCATGGTCGTCGGAGCTGTGAAGGGATAAGTCAGCCTGTATGGATGGCTGTAACTGTAAGGCAGAGTGTACATTGTGCTCTGAAAGGGCAGTGAACAATAATAACATTAAGGAGGAAGTGTATGAAAAAGAATAAGCTTATGGCAGGGGTCCTTGCTTCGATTATGCTGCTGTCTACAGCGTGCGGATCGGCGCAGACCACAGTGGATTCTTCCGCCGCAGAGAAAAGTGCTGCGGAAGAGACAGCTGGAGCTACGCAGCAAAGTACGGAAGCGGCGGCGCAGAGCAGTGAAAGCGCTGATGCTGCAGATTCGAATGGTACAGTTCATCCATGCCGTATCGTTCAGCCGGGAACACTGTGCGATGATTATGAAACCGGCATCGCCGCTGTGAATCAAAAACTCAAGGAAGATGGCGTCGATATTGAAGTTGAGGTCATCAAGATTCCGTGGGACTCCTACAATGAAAAACTGAATCTGATGCTCTCCACCGGGGAGCCGTTTGAAATTCTGCAGGTGATGCAGGATGTCAAGAACATTTCCTCGATTGCCACCATGGGCGCGATTATTCCGGTTACAGATTATATTGACAAGTATCCGGATCTGAAGAATAAGTTTGATGACGTCGCATGGAGATCCACGCTGTATAATGGCGAATATTGGGCGATTCCGGACTATTGGTGCACGTTTGACAAGACCATGTCCTATATGATCTACCGCTCCGATATTGCCGAGAAGGTTGGGTATGAAGAATTTCCGGACACACTGGATGGCATTATGGATTTAATGAAAAAATCCCAGGACGCGATCAAAGAAGAAAATGGTATGACGGCGTACAACTGGTTCCATCAGATTCAGGATACTCCGCACTGGCTGCACAGAAGTTATGATACCTATCCATTCTATGTCG
>CADAAS010000053.1 GCA_902785885.1 Pseudoselenomonas ruminantium | reverse complement strand
CTCCGACAAATTATTTATTATATTTATATTGGTTTTTATTTTATCTTGAATATCATCTATTATCGATATGATTTTTCTTTGATTTTCTAAATTCGGTATATCTATTTCCATATTAGAAATCATATCTTTCGTAAGTGCTTTTCTCGTTGCACCACCAGCAGCTAGTTGTAAAAGATATTCTTTATTTAATTGTAAATAATACAAAATATAACTGCTAAGTACCACGCTTTCATTTGGTCGTATAATACAAACATGCTGATTAACTCTGGCTGGCAATTTACTATTATCTACCTTACAAGCACGAGCTACAGAGTCCCCTGTAATATTTAACAAAATATCATTTTTCTCTACGACCACATTGCTTAATTTTTTTGCTTGTCCTTCATTTATAAATGCCAAACCCAATTCAGAAAAGGAATAGTCCAAAACATTTTGACTCCTAATAAGGGAAATACCTTTAGAGCAATAAGCATCTTTCCCCCCTCTAGGGGTTGAGCCACTACCAATTTTAGTACAAACATCTTTTAGTTTACACTTCATACCCAATCGCCTCCAGATTCTTCCGAATCTTATCTTCCAGTTCATGGGATTTAGCGAACAATCCGGAAAGTTCACCCGTCAGCCGCTTCATTTTTTCTTCGTATGGTTCGCCATCATCTTCCTGTTCGGCAATCCCTACATAGCGTCCGGGAGTCAGGATGTAATCCTGTTTGGCAATTTCTTCCGTGGTGGCAGCGGCACAGAAGCCTTTTACTTCTTCCAAGGTGCCATTTTGGAAAGACTCTACAGTGTCCGCCAGTTTCGCTATATCTTCATCGGTGAAGTCGCGGTGCTTGCGGTCAACCATATAGCCCATATCCCGGGCATCAATAAAGAGGGTCTTGCCCTTTTGCTTTTTATTCTTGGTGATAAACCACAGCGTTACGGGAATGGTTACACTGTAGAAAAGTTGGGTAGGCATGGCAATAATGGCTTCCACAAGGTCATCTTCGATAATATTCTTACGGATTTCGCCTTCGCCCTTGGTCTGCGTGGACAGGGCACCGTTGGCCAGCACCAAGCCGATTTTGCCATTGGGTGCGAGGTGATGAATCATGTGCTGAATCCACGCATAGTTGGCATTGCCTGCAGGCGGCAGACCGTATTTCCAACGCTTGTCATCTTTCAGCTTGTCCTGACCCCAGTTGGAGAGGTTAAACGGAGGATTCGCCATGATAAAATCTGCTTTTAAGCTGTCGCCATGAATATCGTTAAAGAACGTATCCGCTTGATGTTCACCAAGGTTAGCATCAATACCGCGAATGGCCAGATTCATCTTCGCCATCTTCCACGTGTCGGCATTGGATTCCTGCCCATATACAGAAATTACGCCCCGCATACTGCTATGAGCCTGAATGAATTTTGCACTTTGTACGAACATCCCGCCACTACCACAGCAGGGGTCATATACCCGACAGTTCGAGAACGGACGCAGTACAGATACAATGGTTTTAACGATACTGGCCGGCGTATAGAACTCGCCGCCTTTTACACCTTCGTAAGCAGCAAACTGAGCGATACAATATTCATAAGTACGCCCCAAAAGGTCTTTGCTTTCTTCCGTATCATCCATATTCATATTGGTAAAGAGGTCAACCACATTGCCCAGTACACGCTTATCCAAATCCGGGCTGGCAAAGTTCTTGGGTAGGACATTTTTGAGCTTTTTATTATCATCCTCAATCGCCCGCATGGCGTTATCAATAACAGTACCAATCTCCGGCTTATGCGCAGCTGCCGCAATCTTGCTCCAGCGTGCATCTTCCGGCACGAAGAAAATATTTTCCGCTTCGTAGGCATCGGGGTCATCTTCAAAACCATCCCCTTCTGCCACTAATTTGTTATACTGCTTCTCAAAAGCATTGCCGATATAGCGCAGGAATATCAAACCAATAATCACCTTACGATAGTCAGCAGCAGGAATATGCCCCCAAAGTTCACAAGCCGCATCCCATATTTGCTTTTCAAATCCTATATTTGCACTGCTGTTATTTGCCATTTAGTGCGCCCTCCATGTGTAAATACTTCTTTTTCATTATATCATAAATTTACCTGCTTAATCCCATAACTATCAACGCATTTCGACATAAAAGCTGTATGCGTCAAAAATAGCAGCGTGAAGTTGCTTGAAAAAAATGTCCTTGACAAGCGCATATTATTCGTGTTAAATTCGTTGTAGTTGATGCTGTGCGACTGACGGAAGTGGATAACCACAGGGAGCACAGGGAAGAAAAGCCGACCGTCTGGGTGAATGCCCGGATTCGTGTCGGCTTTTTGCGTTATATGGAGGAGATTTGCAATGACGGAAATGGAACTGAAATACGGTTGTAACCCCAATCAGAAACCGGCCAGAGTTTTCTGCGAAAAAGGTCTGCCCTTCACGGTGTTGAACGGCAAACCGGGGTATATCAACTTGCTCGATGCCTTTAACAGCTGGCAGCTTGTGCGTGAGCTCAAGGAAGCCACCGGCCTGCCCGCCGCCGCATCCTTTAAGCATGTCAGCCCGGCTGGCGCGGCTGTTGCCGTTCCCCTTTCCGAAGCTTTGCAAAAGGCTTATTTCGTCGAAGGCGTAGAACTCAGCCCCGTGGCTACGGCTTATATCCGCGCCCGCGGTGCTGACCGTATGTCCTCCTATGGGGATTTCGTCGCCCTCTCCGATGAATGCGATGCCCAGACGGCCAGCTTCCTGAAGCGCGAAGTTTCCGACGGCATCATTGCCCCCTCCTACTCCGCCGAAGCACTGGAAATCCTGAAATCCAAGCGCAAAGGCACGTACCTGGTCATTCAGATGGATACGAACTACCAGCCGGAGCCTTTGGAACAGAAACAGGTCTTTGGCATCACCTTTGAACAGCAGCGCAATGACATCAAGATTACGTCTGACTGCCTGACGGAAATTCCCACGGTCAACAAGGATTTGCCGGAAAGCGCCAAGCGTGACCTCTTGATTTCCTTGATTACCCTGAAATACACCCAGTCCAATTCCGTCTGCTATGCCAAGGACGGCCAGGCCATCGGCATTGGCGCAGGACAGCAATCCCGCGTACATTGTACCCGCCTTGCCGGCAATAAGGCCGATATCTGGTATCTGCGCCAGTGCCCCAAGGTGATGAACCTGCCCTTCAAAGAGGAAGTACGCCGCCCGGACAGGGACAATGCCATTGATGTATACGTTGGCGAAGAAAGCGAAGACCTCTTAACCGACGGCAACTGGGAACACCTGTTCACCGAAAAGCCGGCACCGCTTACCCGCGAGGAAAAGAAAGCCTGGCTGGCTACACAGACCGGCGTTGCCCTTGGCTCGGATGCCTTCTTCCCCTTCGGCGACAATATCGAACGCGCCCGCAAGAGCGGTGTCAGCTACATTGCCCAGGCCGGCGGTTCCATCCGTGACGATAATGTTATCGCCACCTGCGACAAGTACAATATGACCATGGCAATGACGCATATTCGCTTGTTCCATCATTAATTGCTTACCCCGTTCTTACATACTATATACACACAGCAAAAATCGCCGACGGTTCATCCGCCGGCGATTTTTGTCGTTAGTCGATTACAAGGAAATGCGGAAAATATCTTCCAAAACATCCCGCACACTGGTATGTGCTGGCCAGAACTGGTTTTTCTTCTTCATAATCGCCATTACTTTATGATAAATTTCATCTTCCAATGAGCCGGACACGATATTTTCCCAATTATGTACGCTATAAGCGCGTTCCTTGATTGCATTGTCCGGACGGCCTACAACTTCCAACTCGCTCAAAAATTGTATCTGCTGCTTATCGGGACGCAGATAATAATGTTCCATATAATACTTCTGCGGATAACTGTACTCCTCATCCGGCGCGACCTTCAGCAAACGAATCCACACATCCAAAATCTTCTCGGACTCTGAATAGGGGATATCCCGCCAACGGGCATTCTGCGAGTCCAGGTAGTATGCAAAACCATTTTCCTCAAACAGATAAATATAGCGTTCCTTTTTTTTCTCCTGTGAACCCGCATTCTGATCGTTTTGCTGTCGCTTTTTCTCCAAAGCCTTAGCCAAAGCACCTTTTTCAGAACTGCTATTGTCCTGTTTGCTAAACCAATCGTCAGCCCGGCTGCTATCCGTCTTTATCTCACTGGTCGTGATTTCCTCTGGCTCTGCCCCAATCTCCTCTGCCGCCTGAGCAGCAGGCAAAGGCATACACAATATAACAGCAGCTATCCCCACAGCCGCCCACTTCTGCCACATATTCATTTTCCCACCTCTATTCACAGACAGATTATCTTGTTTCTATATTATTCTCCATCCATTTAAAATATCCTTTTCCCTATGCACAAGAGAAAAAATAAGCAGGGATTACTCCCCGCTAAAGCAAAATTATTTAACCTCAATAGCTATATCGTTCATAGCCTCTGTCATTGCTTGGTCTACGGCTTTTTCCATCAAGCGTCCATTTACTCCACCACCGCTAAAGCGTGTACCATGCGTAGCACCAGCTGTCACAATATCATTTCTGTAGGCATAATCGCCACTATTCACATCCACCAAACGTACACGCACCCAAATATTTCCCTTGTTCGTTGTGGAATCAAATAAAATATATCCATGCCGTTCATGTTTTAGCAAACCAACATTCATCGTCACGACAAAGACATAATCATAACCATACTTACGTCCGGCCTGCACAAAATCTTCACGCCGTAAATCTGAAAAACCTCTCGGTTGTATTCCGACCGGCATATGGTCAACATCCGTTTTTGATTGCATAGACGTAGAAGTGCTATTTTCTTGTCTTGCTTTGTTCACTACCTGATCAATTAAATTATCTGCTACTGCCCCTACCAATGCGCCTTCAAGCTCACTATGGTCTGTATTACGGGCATACTTTATTCCTGCTATTGTACCAGTCAAGGAGCCTATACTAAATCCATTTGCTGAGCGATAAGGCTGTCTATTCGTGGTTATTGTTGAAGATGGGCGTGAATCATAAAATCTGTCTTCTTCCGTCTGCAAAAGCCATGTCTTAATATCCGTCCCCTTCATCAGGGCAAAATCTTCTATAGAAAATTTCTGGCGTAATTTACTATAGATGCGATTTTTCACTCGATCTTCCACTACCACTTGCTCATCACCATTTATAACCACAGCAATGCGCGTCCGCTGGTCTTTAGCTACTCTTCCATGAGGGTAAATGATATGATGGGCTTTGTTATAAATATCAGAAGGCTCATAATCCTTTTCTTTTTTCATCTCTCTGTCTGCCGTTGACAAAGAGGCCTTTGCCTCTGCTTGTGTCCCCAATGAAATAATCGAAGAACTATCCCCTGAAATCTGTCCTCCCCAAATACAAGCCCCCACTACTAACGCAGCCAATACCTTCTTCTTCACCATCTCCACTGCCTCCCTTACAAGTCCCTTTGTAACCAACAGTAATCTCGCATCTTTATTTGCACCCTACATTATATCCTAAATTTTCACAAAAGTCCATTTTTATATTTTAGACACACGAAAAAAAGCCACTCTCGACCAAAAGAGCGGCTTTCTCATGTCCAAACAGCGGACTCATCGATACAGGTGGTTAGCATGCAATAATGCAATACTTTACGGCAAGCTCTACCATAATGTATAATAGTATCTCTCGTTGGTGCAAATACATGATTAACCGCCATGTTCTAAGCATCAACAAAGAAGCCCTCGACAGTAACGTTGAGGGCTTTCTAATAACAAAAAAGAGCCTTCGGTAACCACCCGCTTGACTCTTTTTTGGGGATGCCTTGATCGACACCATCACTTCATTCTTTGAATTAAGTATAGCATGAACTAGTCAAATTGTCCATGGCTTTTCGTTTTATAGACACGAAAAAGCCCCCCTCGACTAATGACCAGATTTTCGTCTTCCCTATTTTCTCACTTTTTCCCAGTCCCTGCCGCTTCGGATACGCCTTTTTGACTATTGGTCATATTGAGTATTTCCACTGCGGATTTGCGGACGTCATCAGGGATGGTGAATTTTTCATTCTGATTTACGCCGCTATAGGTCATGTAGAACTTCAGTTCGCTGAACGAGAGCAGGGATTCCATCATTTCGCGTTCGTCATTGTTCAGCTTGATTTTCCCGGCAGCTTTATCGTTGATGACATTTTTGGCATAAGCGCGAAGCAGCGGCGTTAAATCGGTATTGATGGAAATGGTCTTATGGTCAGCCTTATTCACTACCCAGTCAACCGTTAAATCCGTCCCCTGCAGGGCTTTTGTCAGGGTATCCAGCATGGCCTGATGTTCCTTTTTTTCCTTTTCCGAAAGTTTTAGTGTTCCATCATCCAAATATTTTTCAGACACCTGCATCATTTTGCCGGCATCTATTACAATCTGCAAGCCCTGCTGCGTATCGGTTTCATTTGCCAAAGATACATTTTTCACCGCCTGCAAGCTGTCATCCATAAAATTCACAGCACCATTTTGCCAAACATTGGCCAGTTCCACTGGAATGCCCGGTACAGACAGTTTTACCCACTTGCCTGCCCGCTGTGCATAAAGGTTCAATAGGCCATTTACATTTTCCAAATAAAACGGAATATCTTCACGGCTGGCAAGATTCATTTTTTTCGCCTTAATATCCCAGCGCATCGAACCTTGCCAATGCATGGTACTGTCACGCAGGACCCTGCCTTTGGCATTCAGCTCACAATGATAATCGGGGCCCAATAAATCAAGATTGGTACTTACCGCCCGCTCGTCATTGAAATTTGCCATATACGCTTCTTTATAGACACTCATGGCGTCCTGCGGTTCAGCCGCCATTGCCGGACTGCCACTCCATAGCATTACACCACAGCCTACAGCAGCAATAATTTTTTTCCACATGTGCGCTCACTCCCTCAATCGCTTTATTCTTCTCCTTCGCAAAAACGCATATCATAAAGCCCTTATTCGCGTTGAATAAGGGCTTTTCCTGCTTTATACAATTGGATTTTTGGTCGGTGTACCGGCCTTGCGCGGATAGGCTTTCGGCGTGGGCATGGCCTTGGTGATGGTGATGACCGCCCGCTTGTCGTCAAGCTCCGGCAGTTTTACCGGACGGATTTCCGTCTTACTTCCGCCCATGACCTTGATGGCCTTGGCGGCTTCTTCCGCTTCATCATGATACTGCATGCCTTTGAGGGCGATAAAGTGACCGCCTTTTTTGACAAAGGGCAGGCAGTATTCGCAAAGAATGGGGAGCCTTGCCACCGCTCTGGACACCGCGATATCGAAGGACTCGCGGTATTTTTTATTGCGGGCACCTTCCTCAGCGCGGGCATGGATGCATTCGACGTCCTTTAGCCCCAGTTCCTCGACCACTGTCTGCAGGAACTTGATACGCTTATTGAGGGAATCCATCAGGGTCAGCTTGATTTCCGGGCAGAAAATCTTTAGGGGCAGGCCGGGAAAGCCTGCACCGGTGCCCACATCAATAACGGTCGTGCCGTCCTTAAAGAGATTATCATCATAAGCCGTAATGCTGTCAATCATATGTTTGATGGCGACTTCCTTGGGTTCGGTGATGGCAGTGAGATTAATCTTTTCATTCCACTCCACCAGCAGTTCAAAGTAGCGGTTGTACTGCTCCATCTGCGTATCGCTAAGGCTTATGCCGTATTCGGCGGCCGCTTTGGCAAGTTCTTCCTTAAACATCGGCTTTGCCCTCCCCTGCCTTAATACGCTGCTGTTGTTCGAGCCAGATCAGCAGCACGGAAATATCTGCCGGCGACACGCCGCTGATGCGGCTGGCCTGCCCTACGGAACGGGGACGGATAGCCTTTAACTTCTCCCTGCCCTCATCACGCAGGCTGGGTACATCATCATAGTTGAGGTTTTCCGGCAGGAGTTTTTCTTCGAGCTTTTCCATACGCTCGACCTGTTCCAGCTGTTTTTTGATATAGCCTTCGTAGGTGATGGTGATTTCCACCTGCTGCTTGACTTCCTTATTGAGTTCCGGCAGTTCAAAGAGCTGCGCCAGTTTGTCATAGTCCAAATCCGGACGGCGCAGGAGGTCATAGAAACTCGTCGCATTGCGCACCGGTTCAATGCCTGCCGCCGTGAGTTTTTCTGTGATTTCCCTGGTGGGGTTAATGCTGTTCTTGCGCAGATAGTCCAGAGCTTCATTGATGGCATTCTGCTTTTCGGTGTATCTTGCCCAGCGGTCATCCTTGACCAAACCGACGCGGCGACCGAGCGGCGTCAAGCGCTGGTCGGCATTGTCCTGCCGCAGCAGCAGGCGGTATTCGGCACGGCTCGTCATAATGCGGTACGGTTCATTGGTTCCCTTCGTCACCAAATCGTCAATGAGCACGCCGATATAGGCTTCACTGCGCTTTAACACCAAGGGTTCTTCACCCTTAATCAGCATGGCGGCATTGATGCCGGCGATAATGCCCTGTGCCGCCGCTTCTTCATAACCGGAGGTGCCATTGGCCTGTCCGGCCGAGAAAAAGCCGTGAATATTCTTGAATTCCAGCGTCGGCTTTAACTGGGTAGGGTCAATGCAGTCATACTCAATGGCATAGCCCGCGCGCATGACCTTGGCGTGTTCCAGCCCCGGAATGGTGCGCAGGAAGTCAAGCTGTACATCCATGGGCATCGAAGTGGACATGCCCTGTACATAGACTTCGTTGGTATGGCGGCCTTCCGGCTCCAAGAACAGCTGATGGCGTTCCTTGTCCGGGAAGCGCAGAATCTTCGTTTCAATGGATGGGCAGTAACGTGGGCCGATACCTTCGATAATGCCGTTGGCCATCGGAGCGCGTTCCATATTGTCCCGCAGGATTTTATGGGTTTCTTCGTTGGTATAGGTCAGATAACAGGGAATCTGCTCGCGGGTCACTTCATCACTCATAAAGGAGAAGTTGCGGCATTCCTCATCACCGGGCTGAATTTCCATCTTGCTGTAATCAAGGGTGCGGGCATCTACGCGGGCAGGCGTTCCCGTCTTAAAGCGCATCAGCTTAACTCCCACTTCTTTGAGCGAATCGGAGAACTTCACCGCCGCCCTTTGACCTGCCGGACCACCCTCATAGGTGTGTTCACCGATGATAATGCGCCCTTTGAGGTAAGTTCCCGTAGCCATAACGACAGCCTTGGCCTGATAGATTTCACCGGTTTCCGACTGTACGCCGGTAACTTTGCCATCTTCGACCAGCAGTTTATCAATCAAGAGCTGTTTGACATCCAGATTTTCCGTCTGTTCGCAGGTTTCCTTCATGGTGAACTGGTAGAGTTTTTTATCGGCCTGTGCGCGCAGGGCATGGACAGCGGGGCCTTTGCCCGTGTTGAGCATGCGGAACTGAATGCAGGTCTTGTCGGCATTGACGCCCATTTCCCCGCCCAGAGCATCGAGTTCCCGCACAAGATGGCCTTTAGCCGGGCCGCCTACGGACGGATTGCAGGGCATCATGGCAATATTATCCATTGAAAGCGTTGTCAGCAGCGTGTTGCAGCCAATGCGGGCGGCTGCCAGTGCCGCTTCTACGCCGGCATGGCCCGCCCCCACTACAATTACATCATAAGAACCGGCAACAAATACGTTTTTACTTTCCATTTTCCTTACCTTCTTATTTACCAATACAGAACTTCGAGAAAATCTCATCGATTATATCTTCGCCAACGGTATCGCCAGTGATTTCACCTAATTTTTCCCAGGCAGAGCGCAGGCCGATGGAGATAAAGTCCAGCCCCATGCCTGCTTCAATGGTCGTTCGGGCCGCAGCTAAATGAACATCTGCCTGCCGCAGGAGATTGGCCTGCCGTTCATCGCTGACAACACTGCCTTCATCAGCTGCCACCGCGCCGCCGTAAACCTTATCCTGAATCGCCTGCACCAGCGTATCCAGGCCATGATTTTCCTTGGTGGAAATTTCAATAACCGGAACATTTGCCTTGGCAGATAATACCTCTGCCGTAACCACGGATTGCAAATCGCTCTTATTGAGCAGGACGATGGCATCCCGCCCGGCGAGCAGGGAGAGGATTTCCTCGTCCTCACTGTCCAGCGGCCTTGAGCCGTCAAAGAGGGCCAGTACCAAAGCGGCCTCGCTGACCATCTGACGCGCCTTTTCGACACCGATTTTTTCCACCACGTCTTCCGTGGCACGAATGCCGGCCGTGTCGATAATGCGCAGGGGCACGCCGCCCACATTGGCGTATTCCTCAATGGAATCGCGGGTAGTACCGGGAATATCGGTGACAATCGCGCGTTCTTCCTGTAATAAGGCGTTGAGTAAGCTGGACTTGCCGACGTTGGGCTTGCCCACAATAGCGGTCATGAGCCCATCCCGCAGGATACGGCCTGTGCCGGCGGTTTTGATGAGTTTGACAATATTGTTGCGCACCTCAACCACTTTTTCGGCTACACTTTCCGTTACCACATCATCCACTTCATCTTCGGGAAAATCAATGACCGCTTCCAAGTGCGCAATCTGCCCTAATATCTCCTGCCGGAAGGATTTTATCTTTGCCGAAAACGCGCCCGTCAGATGGCCTGTTGCCATTTTCAGCGAACGGTCAGTCTTTGCCGTGATGATATCCATAACGGCCTGTGCCTGGGATAAGTCCAGACGGCCATTTAAGAACGCACGCTTGGTAAACTCGCCGCCCTCAGCCGGCCTTGCGCCATGCGCGTAGGTCAAAGCCAGCGTCTTGCGCAGGGGCATAACACCGCCATGGCATTGCAGCTCCACCACATCTTCCTTCGTATAGGAATGCGGGGCTTTCATAATCAGCACCATCGCTTCGTCGATAACCTGACCAGCTTCGTCCACAATACGGCCATAGACAGCCCGATGGCTGGCATAGTCGCTAAGCGCCTTGCCGCTGGCTGGCCGAAACATCTTCTCGGCAATCGCTATCGCCTGCTCTCCGCTCAGGCGGATAATGCCGATGCCGCCCTCGCCCTGGGCAGTGGCAATAGCACTAATCGTATCTCCTTGCATAATCTCACCTACTCGATAATACACCTAAACATAAAAGGGCAGCCTCAATAATGAGACAGCCCTTTCACAGCTCTCTTAGCAAAATGCTTATTAATCTTCGTTGTAACGTTCCTGCGCTTCAAAATCGCGGCGGCGGGAACGACGGCGGCGGGGAACAATGACCACATAGCGGCGCGGTTCCTCCCCAGCACTGTAAGTTGACACACGGCGGTTGTCCTGCAAGGCCATGTGAATGATTTTACGCTCATGGCGGTTCATGGGTTCAAGATGAACTTCCTCGCCAATGCGGCAGGCCTTTTCGGCCAAATGGCCGGCCAAGCGCATCAACGTTTCCTCGCGACGGGCGCGATAGCCTTCAATGTCGATAATCACGCGGACGCGGTCTTCAGCCACACCGCGGTTAGCGGCAAGATTGGTCAAATACTGCAGGGAATCCAGCGTCTGGCCATGTTTGCCAATCAGGATGCCCAAATTCTCTCCTTCAAGGTTAAAGACAACGCCTTCTTCGCTTTCGCTCTGCTGCCAGTTGACCTCGAGGTTCATGGCGGCAAAAACTTCCCGCAGGAACTTTTCTGCCCGTGCCAGCTGTTCCGCAACGGAAACACCAGCTACCTTTGCCTCGGCAGAAGTTTCCACCTCAGCGACTTCAGGTTCGACACGAACCGGCTCTGCAACTGCAGGTTCCTGCTCAACAGGAGCAGCCGTCTGTACAGCCGTTTCCTTCTTCGTCACCTTGATTTTGGCCGGTTTCACGCCAAACAAGCCCAAAAAGCCCTTGGAAGGAGCTTCCAGAACTTCATAGTCCACTTCCTCTTCCGTGCAGCCCAGCTGACGGAGCGCGGAAGACAGTGCGTCTGCAACGGTTTTCCCCGTTGCCTCAACTACGCTTGCCATCAGGCAGCCTCCTTTTTCGGTGCGGTATTTTCACCACGATACATCCACCACTGCTGGGCAATCTGTACCACGTTCATCGTTACCCAGTAAAGAACCAGGCCAGAGGGGAAGTTGATGCTGATCCAGCCGATAAACAGCGGCATGATGAACATCATCATCTTCATCTGCGGATTGTTGGAATCCGTCGTCGTCATCTTCTGCTGGAGGAACGTCGTGAGTGCCGACAGCACCGGCAGAATATAGAGCGGGTCCGGGTCAGACATACTGGTCATCCAGAGGAAATAAGCGGATTCCGGCGTCGGATAGCTGAAATTGTACAGGGAATAATACATGCCCATGAGAATTGGCATCTGAATGAGCAGCGGCAGACAGCCCGCCAGCGGATTAACGCCGGCATCCTTGTAGAGGGCGCCAATTTTCTGCTGCATCACCTGCGGGTTATCCTTGTATTTTTCCTGAATCTTCTTCATCTTCGGGGACAGTTCCTGCATGGCCTTCATGGACTTGACCTGCTTCACCGTCAGCGGATAAAGCGCCATCTTGACGATAATCGTAAGCAAAATAATTGCCCAACCATAGCTGGCAAAGCCTGCCGCACTGGTTATCGCAAAGAGGCTCTCCAGCACAAAACGCAGGAGACTTTCAATCGGATAAAAAATCGTGCTAAAAAATTCCAAACCATCACGTCCTAATCTAAATACCTATAAACCTTATGGAACGGGGTCGTAACCGCCCTTATGGAAGGGATGGCAGCGCAGGATACGCTTTATCGCCAGCCAGCCGCCACGGCGTGCCCCATATTTCTCAATCGCAATGCGCGCATACTCCGAACAGGTCGGAATATAACGGCAAGTCGGCGGTTTCAACGGGGAAATAAAGTGCTGATAGAGCCAAACCAGCCCCAGCAAAAATTTTTTCACTT
>CADAAS010000052.1 GCA_902785885.1 Pseudoselenomonas ruminantium | reverse complement strand
ATTTATGACCGCTATAAAAAACATTTTGCAGATTTTCAAAATATACCTATTGGAAAAGATTATGATGATTTTTTTGATGCCGTATCTAATATGTTTTCAATGTGTGATGCACGTACTGTTAATAAAATATGGGAAAAGCAATATTTACTTCATCATATTGTATTTGGCAAAAATAATAAAGAGGACAGGCTGTCCTATAAAATACTTTGCTTTGAACTAATGGTTTTGGTTATGCTACAATGGAGTAAGAAGGTATCTGGTGCTGGTTCATTTAGTATTCCTAAAAATGAGCCAAATGCTAGCCCAGAATTGTTATTATTTCCAATTGGTTTTAATGCTAAAACGAATGAACGTAATTCAATAAAATCAGTACAAGGCTTATGGCAACTTTTGAAAAACATTGCTGACTCATTAAATTATGGTTCTGTTACATATCATAATGAAGATTCTTGTATGGTTGTTCATTTATCGACTAAGAAAATGTCGGTTTTAGAATTTATTGGTGTTTTTTGGTGTAATGTATCGGACAATAAATATTTAAAGTTTAAAATGGAATCAAAAGAGTTTGAGGCGAATTGTTATGCTCTGGGTGAGTTTTATAAGCTTGCTTGTATAATCGAATAAATATTTGCTTAAGTAATGTAATATCGTGGGATGAATTGACCATACAGGATGACTATATGTTCAAGCTCATCATGAGCCGTAAGCGGATTTGCAAGAAGATGCTGGAGAAGCTTTTGCAGATTCCGATTCGTGACATTAAGTATATAGATGAAGAAAAATCGGTGAAGGCACGTTATGAAAGCAAGGGCGTGCGGCTGGATGTCTATGTGGAAGATGACCAGAACACCGTTTATGACATTGAAATGCAGGTGCGCCAGCCTGAGGGCGATGGACTTTTCAAGCGTACACGCTACTATCAGTCCATGATTGATGCTGACCTGCTGGCTATGGGCACTGACTATGATGCATTGAATCCCTGTATTATCATATTTATCTGCCCGTTTGACGCCTTCGGGCAAGACAGACACATCTATACCTTTAATAACTATTGCGAACAGGATAAGAATTTGCCATTAGGTGATGGTGCGACAAAGATTTTTCTGAACACAAAAGGTACAGCGGATGACGTGCCAGCAGATGTCCGGGCATTTCTTGATTACGTTGACGGTAAAATCAATGATGATGCCTTTGTGCAGGAGATAGATCAGGAAATCCGCGAGGTTAAAAAGATTGAGAATGAGAGGGTGAGTTACATGACTTTAGCGATGAAGATGATGGAGGAGCGCAAAGAAGGACGTAAAGAAGGCGTTGCCTCGGTAGCAGTCAGCATGTTGAAGTTGAAGTTATCGCTGGATGTGATTCAGGCAGCCACATCGCTCCCTATCGAGACAATCAAGAAACTGGCAGTAGAAAACAACATATCTATATAAAAGTTATTAAGCCGATAAATTGACCGGTCAAGCTGACCAGTCAACTTGTCGGCTTTTGACTGGTCAACTGTTGAAATGCCTATATGAAGGTGGTATAATCATGTGTACTTTGTATGTAGTTAAGGAGTTTGATATATATGTATACGTTAAAAGTAGAGGGCGCCTTTGAGGCGGCCCATCATGTAAATGGTTATCCAGGCAAATGTGCCCGCCTGCATGGACATAACTGGGTAGTGGAAGCTGTCGTCAAGGGCAAGGAACTCGACGAGCTGGGCATGCTGGTGGACTTCAAAATCATCAAGCAGACCTTGAAGAATACGTTGGAGCGCTTCGACCATCGTTATCTCAATGAGTTGGAACCCTTCAAGAGCGGTGTGAATCCCACGGCGGAAAATCTTGCCCGCATTATCTTTGAGGAACTCGCAGGTAGTGAAATCTTCCAGCGGGACAGCAAGCTTGCTGCCATCACGGTTTTTGAATCGCCGAAATCCAGCGTGACTTATACCGAGGATTAAGCCATGAAAGAAAATCTGATTGAAATTTTTTCCTCCATTCAGGGGGAAGGCAAGTATGTGGGCTGCCGTCAGGTCTTCGTGCGCCTTGAGGGGTGCAACCTCGACTGCAGTTATTGTGATACGGAGAATGCGCCGGGCAGTCATCCACAGTGCGAGGTGGAAACCTATGCGGGCAGTCGCGAGTTTGCCAAGCTCCTCAATCCGCGTTCGGCAGAGCAGGTGGCTATGGAAATCAATCGCCTCTGCAAGGAAGTTCCCCATCAGGCGGTGAGCTTCACCGGCGGTGAGCCGCTGCTGCACGCAGACTTTATCCGCGAAGTGGCCAAGGAAGTAGAAGTGCCTGTCTTTTTGGAAACCAACGGCACGTTGTACAAACAGTTGGAGAGCATTATCGACATCACCGATATCATCAGCATGGATATCAAGCTGCCCAGCATCGTGAGCCAGCCCCAGTGGGAGGCACACAGGAAGTTTATCGAGGTGGCCAAGGAAAAAGACCTCTATATCAAATTGGTGGTGGCTGACGAAACCACGGAAGACGAATTCCGCAAGGCGATTGACTTGGTAGCGGAAACGGCGCCGGAAACGCTCTTTATCATTCAGCCGGTCACGCCCTACGGCGGCTGTCAGGCGGCCAGCCCGGAAAAAATCCTTATTTGCCAGAATTACGCCCTGACCAAACTCAAGGATGTGCGCGTAATTCCGCAGACACATAAGATGATTGGGCAAATATGATTTCCTTTTATGTATTTCTTTGCCGGTTTTGGGGTCCTGTCCCAGCTGGATACAAGTGAAGTCCTGATATGCCAAGAGGGGCTGTTGCACGTAAATATTACGTGTAACAGCTCCTTGCTGTATAGCAGGAGAAAAGTATATTATGTTGAACTATATTCGTGTAAAGTGATTTTATACGATAGTATAAGGGTGATAGATTTGCTGGATTATGACGATTCGCGGATGGTGGCCTTTGCCAGTACCGAAAACATACATGAGTATTTCAGACGTTATATAGTGCATATAGTCGGAAAGGCTGAGAGTACATACCGTCATTATAGACAGGGGTTACAAACCATTTCAAAATACATGAAAGAAATGGGATTGGTAAAAGAATCCATATATGAACTTGGCAGTATTGAGCAATTGGATTTTGCCTGGAAAATGCTGAATACAAATGAGACGTTTGTTGCCCTTGACAGCAGGGGACATCACATGTATAGCGCAGGATACAGACACTATCATAAATTTGCTGCTGGAGAAAGGTTCAAGAGTATTAGTCAAAAAGAGATTATGAAACTGGATGTACCTGTAGTATGTGAAGAACCTGTGACAATGGAATACAAAATATGGAAGCGTTCAGGTATATTACGCAATCAGACTATAGAATTTGCCGGCTATCAATGTGAAATTGATCATGGTCATGACACTTTCATTGCAGAAAGTACCAATCAGCCGTATATGGAGGCACATCATATTATTCCACTTCAGCAACAGGAGAACTTCGGGAATAGTTTGGATGTGTATGCAAATCTTATATCGTTATGTCCAATCTGTCACCGTAAAATTCATCTCGGCTTGCGTGATGAGCGTCGCAGCATGGTGGATGAATTATATGAAAAGCGAAAGGAACGATTGGCGAATTGTGGATTGATAATGGGAAAAGAAGAATTTGAGGATGTAGTGCTCTCAGATTAAACAGGGCGTTGCCGCCCATATCGGGCTATCCCCTCTTAAAGCGTGGCGTTTATTACTGTGCTCGGCTGATTGGTCAAATTTTAACCGGTCAGCCGAGCACTTTTTTGTGCGTCATTGACCTTCTATTGCATACCTATGTATCAAGGGGATTAAGAGTTTACATTGAAAATGTGTGAGTAGGGGGACGGGAGGAGTGGGCAGATTTAATTTCAAAAAAATTTGCAATATGGGTAATGAAAGCCAATGCTATTCGTATATATAGATAGAAAGAGATAAACAAACAGGGAGGCGAGCAAAATGAAACGGTATTACATCAATCAATGGAATCAAAAGACCTATCGGCATAACCGCAGATGCAATATCCGCAAGGCAGGAGAGTACAAATGCGTAAAATGAACATTTTTCAGAGAGGGCTGTGAAGGGGGAGAAATCACTTCTGCGCAGCCCTCTTCGTTTGTCGAACTTTAGCAAAGGTGACCTTGCTGAATGCTTGCATTTTCATAAAAAAGACATTACAATAGTATTCATGTAGCTTATTATGCTTTACAAATTAACAGGTAGTCTGGAGGCGGCTTATGAAACGAGTATCCGTGGAGCTTATTCCTCGCGATGAAGAAACTTTGCGCGGGGAACTTACGCTTTTACAGAAGTACGAAGGCAAGATTGACGTCATTAATATTCCTGACCTCTTGCGGTTTGACATTCGCAGTTGGGAAGGTTCGGCGATGGCGCAGGAGTATTTCCCCATGTCCATGCCCCATATCCGTGCAATGGATATTGATTTGGACAAAGAGCTGCCCATGAAGGATTATCTGCGGGAAAAGGGCATCAAGGAAGTCCTGGTGGTGCAGGGTGACCCGCCGCAGCGCATGACCCATGAGGTTTATCCGACGGAATCTACGGACGTTATCCGCAAGTTCCGCGAGGAAATGCCGGAAGTGAAGGTCTATGCGGGCATTGACCAGTACAGAAGTTCCATGCGCCATGAGCTTTACCGTACCCGCCGCAAGGTGCAGGCAGGCGCGGCAGGTTTCTTCACGCAGCCGTTTTTCGACATGCGGATGTTGGAAATCTACATGGATATGCTCGATGGCCTTGATGTGTACTGGGGCGTATCGCCGGTGGTCACGGCGGCTTCGCAGAGTTATTGGGAGCGCAAGAACAACGTCATCTTCCCGAAGAACTTTGCGCCGACCTTGGAGTGGAGTGTGGATTTTTCCCGTCAGGTCATGGAAATGGCAGACAAGCAGGAAGCCAATGTCTATCTGATGCCCATCAAGACCAACCTGGAAGAGTATTTAGCAGGCGTGTTTGCTTGATAAAGTCTATTTGTGTATTTTAGGAGAGTGAATCATGTTTAAGATTCTGAAGAAAGAGGAGTTATCGCCCAGCGTTTACTCCATGGATATCGAAGCCCCGCGCGTGGCGAAGAAATGTCTGGCTGGCCAGTTCATCATTCTGCGGGTGGACGAGGAAGGTGAGCGCATTCCTCTGACAATCGCGAATTTTGACCGCGAAAAAGGCATCATCAACATCGTATTCCAGGTAATCGGTGCCTCCACGATGGCGCTGGCTGCCAAAGAAGCCGGCGACAGCATTGTGGACTTTGCCGGCCCTCTGGGACAGCCGTCGGAAATCAAGAAGTTTGACGGCACGGTTGTTGTTGTGGGCGGCGGCATTGGTGTTGCGCCGACTTTCCCGATTGCCCGCGCGATGAAGGAAGCAGGCAACAAGGTTATCGCCATCATGGGTGCCAAGACCAAGGACATTCTGATTATGGAAAAGGAAATGTCTGAGGTAACGGATGAAATCCTGATTACGACCGATGATGGTTCTCGTGGCATCAAGGGCTTTGTTACCTATGCGGTGCAGGAACTCGTGAACCGTGGCGAAAAGATTGCCCAGATTACGGCTATCGGCCCGGTTATCATGATGAAGAGCGTTGCCGATGCTACGCGTGAACTCGGCATTCCGACGGTGGTCAGCCTGAACCCCATCATGGTAGACGGTACGGGCATGTGCGGCGGCTGCCGCGTAACCGTAGGCGATGAAACGAAGTTTGCCTGCGTAGATGGCCCGGAATTTGATGCACACAAGGTAGATTTCCCCGAACTCATGAGCCGCCAGCGCATGTACCGCGATATGGAGGCTGAGGAAAAGGACCATATTTGCCGCATTGGTTTGGGGAGGAAATAAACGATGGCTTTGTCTTTGAAGAAACATGAAATGCCGGTGCAGGACCCGCAGGTTCGCGCCCATAACTTTGATGAAGTAGCTTTGGGCTACGATGAGGAAACGGCAGTAGCCGAAGCAGAGCGCTGCCTGCACTGCAAAGTGCCCCAGTGCCGCAAGGGCTGCCCGGTGTCCGTAGATATTCCGGAATTTATCGGCAAGATTAAAGAGCGCGATTTTGACGGCGCCATTGAAAAAATCAAGGAAGCCAACGCGCTGCCCGCTGTCTGCGGCCGTGTCTGCCCGCAGGAAAACCAGTGCGAAAAATACTGCGTGCTGGCCAAGAAGGGCGAATCCGTCGGCATTGGCCGTTTGGAGCGTTATGTAGCGGACCGCTATATGGCCAAGAATGAAGAAGTAAAGCCCATCGAATATGCAGATGACGCACAGAAGGTAGCCGTAATCGGCTCCGGTCCCTCCGGCCTGTCCTGTGCCGGCGATTTGGCCAAGAAGGGCTACAAGGTAACGGTATTTGAGGCCCTGCATAAGGCAGGCGGCGTGTTGTCCTACGGCATTCCCGAATTCCGTCTGCCCAAAGACGATGTGGTCAAGAAGGAAATCGACAATATCGCCAAACTCGGCGTGAAGTTCGAGCTGAACTCCGTAGCCGGCCGCCTGTTCACGGTGGACGAGCTCATGGAAGAAGAAGGCTTTGATGCGGTATTCATCGGCACGGGTGCCGGCCTGCCGCGCTTCCAGGGCATTCCGGGCGAAAGCCTCAGCGGCGTTTATTCCGCCAATGAATTCCTGACGCGCTGCAACCTCATGAAGGCATATAAGTTCCCGGAATACGCTACGCCGATTAAGATTGGCAAGAAGGTCGCCGTTATCGGCGGCGGCAACGTGGCCATGGATGCGGCTCGCACGGCGCTGCGTCTGGGCGCGGAAAAGGTCTATATCGTCTATCGCCGCAGCGAGGCAGAACTGCCTGCCCGTAAGGAAGAAGTGGAACATGCCAAAGAGGAAGGCATTGAATTCAAGCTCCTCAACAACCCGGTGGAAATTCTTGGGGATGAAAACGGCTGGGTGAGTGGCATGCGCTGCATCAAGATGGAACTCGGTGAGCCCGATGAATCCGGCCGCCGCCGCCCGGTAGCTGTGGCTGGTTCGGAGTTTGACCTGGATGTGGAAACGGTTATCGTATCCATCGGTACCGGCCCGAATCCGATTATTTCCCAGACCACGCCGGGCCTTGACACGACGAAGCGCGGCAATATCGCTGCTGACGAGGAAACTGGGGCAACGTCCAAGCCAGGCGTATTTGCCGGCGGCGATATCGTCACGGGTGCCGCTACGGTAATTCTCGCCATGGGCGCAGGACGCAAGGCAGCTGCCGCCATCGACGAATATCTGAAAGGCAAGCGCTAAGCGATAATTGAATAAATAATGGGGAATCCACCTGGGCTTGGGCCTAGGTGGATTTGTCCGTTTTTTATTCGATTGATGAAAGTTATTTAAGTTAGAAAAGAAGGAACGATTGATTTATGATGAACTTTGCGGCCATTGACTTTGAAACAGCCACGGGCTGTCGTAACTCGGCCTGCAGTGTGGCTGTCACCGCCGTGGAAGATGGCAAAATGAAGGATGTATATTACTCGCTGATTCAGCCGCCCATGAATAAGTACAGTTACTTCAATATACAGATTCATGGCATTACGCCGAACGACACGAAAAATGCGCCGACCTTTGCCGAAATCTGGCCGGAACTCAAAAGCCATCTCGAAGGGAAAATCGTGGTGGCGCATAATGCAAAATTTGACATGGGGGTCTTAAGTGCGTGTCTCGCAGATGAAGGCTTGCCAACACCGGATTTTGCCTACTGCGATACGGTAGCCATTGCCCGCAAGGCCTGGCCGTTTTTGGAGAATCACAAGCTGGATACCGTGGGCACGCATCTGCATATTGATTTTCAGCATCATAATGCCATGGATGATGCCCGCACCTGTGCTGCAATTCCTTTGGCAGCCGGACAGGAATTAAAAGAGGATTCTTTGGAGTCCTTGGCGAAGAAACTGGGTATAAATATGTGTGTGTTTGGGAGAAAGGGGTATCGAAGATGATTTTGGTCAGTGCCTGTTTGCTGGGTCATAAGGTTAAATTCAGCGGGGGTGCCAACACCCATGAGCTGTTGTTGAAATACAATGAACGGGGCCGCTTTATCGCCGTCTGCCCCGAATGCTTCGCCATGCTTCCCTGCCCGCGGCCACCAATGGAGATTCAGGGCGGCAATGGCAAAAAAGTCCTCACGGGCAAGGCAAGAGCCGTGGATGAAAACGGCATGGATACCACCCAATACCTGCTGACGGGCGCCGACAAGGTGCTCAAAATCGCCGAAGCTTACCATGCCAAAGTGGCTATCCTTAAGGAGGGCAGCCCCTCCTGTGGCGTAAAGAAGATTCATGGCGGCAATTTTGATGGCAAGAAAGTCAAAGGCCAGGGGGTAACCACGGCGCTCCTGCAGAAGTATGGTATTACGGTCTATTCCGAAAAGGATATGACCGTGGGGCGGCTGGAGGAACTCATTGCTGAAGATGTGAAACGGGACAGAATTTGATTGGATTACCACCACTTTGGGTTCGTGGCGCAAGATGTGTGGCAGGCGGGAATAACTGTCGTCTGCTGAGACGGGGAGCTAAACTTATTTTTTACCTTTAATGTAACTGCTTAGTCTCCCATAGGCAATTGCTGACATGGGACTATCTAAATACAACAACTCCAGAGCATGCAAGGTTGTTTGACCACGCTTTTTGGCAGTGCTTATGTACGAATGAAAATATGCAAAGAGTTCTGCTCCTGCAAAAGTTCGAAAGCAGCCACTGATTTTTATTTTCACTTTTGCATGGCGTAAATCCCTCTCTGCTTGGTATTATTATAGTTTCAAGAGTAAAAATTAGGACAAATCTGCTATAATGGCGTTGGCAGTCTTATATTAGTTTGCTGTTTCTTTTTCTGTAGTGATTGTCGTTTCTGCATCAATGACTGCATGGAGTTTCTGGGGGGCTTGTTTAGAACTCTTGACATTAGGAGATGTAATTTGTCAAATGATTTTTTGTATAATTGTCGTTAGTATTTTGACCATATTTTATTTTTTAAATTCTGGATGTTTAAAACAGTTAGGCTGCTTGGTTTTTGTTTTTTTTATTTCATTGATATATATTTGCTGTTATGCATATAATTTATATCAAATAAATGCAGTAAATCAAAACGTTAAAACTGGGAACATTGTAGAAATACATTCTCCTCCAAATACAATATATATTAGTCTAGACAAAGTCACAGAACAGCGGCGGATTTTTGAACAAATTGAGAAAAAATATAGGGAACAAGAAAGAGATCCTATAAAGTATGGCACAAATAGTGGTCAAATTGCATCTGACAGAAATGATGAAATTAGAAGGAATGAAAGCGATCAAAAAATGAAACGTATGATGGAAAATCAGGAGAACGGATTATATTCTTTTGAGTTATCCAAAGGCACCAGAGTAAAAATACTTGAAATTTCAAATGTTGAAGGAAAAAATTATGCAAAAATTACCTTGGTTGATCCGATTCTTAAAGAGAGGCAAGGAAGAAGTGCGTGGATTAGTTTAGATTGTTTATATGATAATTCATCACGGGGGTATTTTGGAGTTTATTTTGCTATAATTATAATTATTGGTATTACTTGTATTTTTATTAAAATTTATAGTCTTTTGAAAGAATCAAATAATAATCAAGTTGCGAGTTCAATATATCCTGACATGATAAATAGTAAAATTGAAACAGATGAGCAATTAAATAGTAATCAGGTAGCAAATCCAATGCTCTCTAGCGTGGTAAACAAGAAAACTAAAACGGATGAACAATCGAGTCATAAAAATAAGAAATCGATAGCGATAAATCGTAATACCGTACGTGAATTAGAAATTGAAACAGATGAGCAATTAAATAATAATCAGGTAGCAAATCCAATACTCTCTAGCATGGTAGACAAGAAAATTGAAGCAGATGAACAATCAAATCATAAATATAAGAAGTCAATAGAAATAAATCGTAATACCATACGTGAATTAAAACAAAAGGGCTTCAGGATTTGCCCGAAATGCCATTCGCCGAATAAAAAGAATGTGGACATCTGTTCTAGATGTGGTTATATTTTTACTTCTAATAAGAATCGCGGTAAAAAGACTAGGAAAATAAAATGTCCGATATGTCAAAGAACAATGAAGGAGGGCGATAGCTTTTGCCCGTATTGTAATTGTCCGATAGAAAGAAATGTAATCTAAGACCTTATCCGTGAAATTCAACAAGTAAAGATTATATTACAGTATGTGCTGCAAAGAGTTATGAGTAATTCAACGATTCACCTAATGGGGAGGTAGGAAATCTACCTCATTACATCGAAACAATACGTGGGAGGGGAGATAAATGAGCGACGGGGGTAGTTGTCATTCCAGGCACCTACGTGGCTAGCTTCTTTTAGAAGCTAGCCGGTAACAGTGCTGGCGATGCCCGCCTTTTAGGCGTGCGAGTAATTGCTCTTATAGGGCTAGGTCAAACCACCACTTGAAGTGGGGGGGAATTAGTGGTCTTTGATTTTTCTAATTTACATTATTTGAAAATGTGAGGTAATGTATGCTTTTATATCATGGAAGCAATATTGTAGTTCGTGAACCTAAGATATTGAAATCGCAAAGATATTTAGACTTTGGCGCAGGTTTTTATATGACCAGTGACTTTGAGCAGGCAAGGAAGTGGGCGGTTAGGACGGCTGCCCGTCGTGAGGAAGGCGTAGCAACGATATCTGTTTTTGAACTTAGCGATGACTATGTTGATAGAGTGAAGGTACTGGCTTTTGCCAGACCGGATAGAGATTGGCTGCGGTATATAACGGCTCACCGTACAGGAAATCCACCTGTTGATGATTATGATATAGTGGTTGGCCCGGTGGCTAATGACCAAGCCATTCGAACGGTCAACAATTATTTGAAGGGCTATTTTCCAGAAGATGTGGCGATTAAACTGTTATTGCCGCAGAAGTTAAAAGACCAATATCTGTTTCGTACAGAGAAAGCGTTGAGTTTATTGGCTTTTAAGGAGGCGAGGCAGGTATGAAGCGGCTCGACCCCGATATTTTGGATTATTACAATGAAGCTGTGGTCAATATGCTGGTGGAGAAGTATGGCTATAGCTATATGGAAGCATTGCAGAAGTTCGTGCAATCCAAGACGCATGAAATGCTGGAAAATGAGGCTTGTGGCATGACAGATTTTGGTGCTGGGGCAATTTTGGAAATCTGGGAAGCGGAGAAGATTACCGGTGACCCGCGCAATTCTGTGTATATTCGAGGTGAGTGATATGCCAGAAGAAATGAAATTTTTTATGTACCTGCTGGAATTCTATGCGGCCCATAAGAATCGTAAGACCGGTGAAGTTTTGGCTGAATGGGAAAGCAAGGGACTTACCAAGAAGATATATGACAATTATTGGGTGTATCATACAGAGGCTATAGAGAACGCCTTTGCGGACATTGACAGCTTGTTGGATACTGGCAAACATGCCTGGTAATTTCGTAAGTTCCGTTACACCTGTACGATTTCTACACCTTGTTTTTCGGCGGCGGCTAGGAATTCTTTATCGGCTTGCTTATCGGTAACCAGCATATCAATGTCTTTGAGCGTGCAGACCTGTATGAAGGACAGATGATTGATTTTTGTATGGTCAAAGACCACGACTTTCTTGTTGGCACGCTCCAACAGGGCGAGCTTTACGGCCTGGTCGTCGAAGTCCGGGGACATGATGCCGCTGGCGTCGATGGAGCAGATACCCAGGAAGGCGATGTCGATGCGGAAGTTTTTAATCATGCGGCAGGTCAGGTCACCAAAAAATCCATGGGGGGAACTGCGGTAGAATCCGGGCATGGCGATGAGCTGCAGTTTGTCATTGGCAGAGAGAATATTGTGAATCGGCAATGAGTGGGAGAGTACCGCGATATTTTGCCGATTTTTTAATTCCTCGGCGATTTCGATATTGGTCGAGCCGGTGTCGAGGTAAATGGCATTGCCTTCTTTAATCAGGCCGGCGCAGAATTCGGCAATGGCATTCTTCTCCCTGGTCATGCGCAGCGAGCGGGCGCTGACGTTGGCCAGGGCAGCGGTGCCTTCATTGAGGACAGCACCGCCATGAACGAGCGTGACGATATTCATATCGGCCAGCCGGTGCAAATCCCGGCGGATAGTCATATCGGAAACTTCGAGCCTTTGGGCTAGCTCGCGGACATAGACGGCTTTAGCTTCCTGCAATTCCTGCAGGAGAAAGTTACGGCGTTCACGGGAATTCATTGTTACCTCCATATTTGACATGTCAAAATGTTTGTTTTCTGTTCTATTAACGATTATAACATGATAAATGCACAAAAAATGCTGAAAGCTGTGATTTCTGCACAGAAAACGAACAAAAATATCTTGTGATGTTTCTGTCTGATATCTATAATGAAAGCAACAACTAGGAAAGAACACGGAAGAGAGGTAATGAGAATGGCAGATTGCAGAACGAAAATCGTTTTTTCGGATATTGATGGCACTTTGTTGACGAGTCAGCATGAAGTGACCAGCCAGACGAAGACGGCTGTAAAAAAGCTGGTGGCAAAGGATATTCCTTTTGTGCTGGTGTCAGCGCGGATGCCGGAGGCGATTTATCCGATTACGGAGGATATGGGAATCCAGATGCCCATTATCTGCTATAGTGGTGCCTATGTGCTCGACCGTGAGGGCAGGGAGCTTGCCAGCACCTATATGGCGGCTGAGCCTGTGCGTGAGCTGTTAGCGGAGATTGGCGAAAAATTCCCCGCCGTAACGGTAAATTTTTACAGCGGCCATCACTGGTATGTGACGGATAAGCAGGATGCACGCGTGAAACGCGAGGAAGATATCACCTCGGCACAGGCGGAGCAGGCCGATTTTGACAGTTTGCTCGTGCAGGGGACTTTGCCCCATAAGATTTTGCTGATGGCAGAACCGGCGGATTGCGCTAGTGCGGAAAAATATTTCCAGCAGCATTATCCGCAGTTTCAGGTGGCGCGTTCCTCGGACATCCT
>CADAAS010000051.1 GCA_902785885.1 Pseudoselenomonas ruminantium | reverse complement strand
GGTGGCAGTACCGGTGCAGACGCCGCAAGTGCATTAATATATTGAATATGTTGCGGGAGTTGACGAAACGATATCTGTGTGGTAATATGCCATACAGAGTTATCACACGCTAGTGAACTAAATAATGGGTCACCGGAGGACAGAGTGCCGTAGCACTGGGGAGCGCAGGCTTATGCCTGCAGGCCGCCTGTCAGATAAGGTGCCGAGTGCGCTCGGTTTTTACGTATTTTTTGAGTACGTGGAAACCGGGCGTTTTTTTATGCACAAAATGGAGGAATAAATCACATGAAGTTTCAGATGATGCCACTGCTGGCAGAAAATGAGCGGCAGTTCAAACAAGATATGCAGGAAGCGTTTCAGTTCGGTGCAGAAAATACCTGCGGCAAGCTGGAGCGGGAGATTCTGCCGGAAAGGGATATCGACCAGTCTCTGAACATGGATGGAGCAACTGCCTGGCAGGCCATGGTGGATGGTGTGCCGGTTGGTGGAGCTATCACGGTGGTGCGTAAAGAGCAGGGAGAACTTGCGTTTCTTTATGTGAAGCATAACTGTCAGGGAAGGAAAATCGGTCAGCAGATATGGCAGTTTATCGAGGCAGAATATCCGGAGGCAAAAGTCTGGGAGACCTGTACGCCTTATTTTGAGAAACGCAATATTCATTTTTACATCAACTGTTGCGGGTTTATGGCGGTAGAATTTTACAATCCGCATCATAGGCAGCCTGATGATTTGGGGCAGGATGATGGTGAACATGATTCTGAGGAAGAATATTTTTTCCGCTTTAAAAAGATTATAGGCAATGATTGATAGAGGGGAGATTGTAATGGAGAAAATAAAGCGAAACAAAACGCGGATAGCGATGCTGGGGCTGCTGGCAATTGTTTTAATAGGCAAAAACATAAAATAATTTTACTTGCTTAATCTTTTAAGAAACTGTAAAATTTTAGGAGTAACGACATTAGTGATAATTGTCGGAATCTTTATCTGGGAGGGGAAAATGGATAGAATCAGTCAACATACTGCCCCTGTATACGAAGCAATGTTAGAACTGCGCAAGCGGCGCGTGGTGCCCTTTGATGTGCCCGGGCATAAGCGGGGGCGGGGCAACCCGGAACTCGTGGATTTTTTGGGCGAAAAATGCGTGGGTGTCGACGTCAATTCCATGAAGATGCTGGATAACCTGAGTCATCCGGTTTCCGTAATCAAGGAAGCGGGGGCGGGGGCGGAAATCCTGCTGCCGCGCAATGTGCATAAAAGCGTCATCAATGCGTTGGTGCTCTGCGGCGGCATTCCGGTCTATGTGCCGGTGCGGGTCAATCATCAGATTGGCATTGCCACGGGCATGGCAATGTCGGATGTGGAACGGGCCATCCGTGAGCATCCTCAGGCTAAAGCTATCTTTGTCAACAATCCCACATATTATGGCATCGCTTCCGACCTTAAAGGCATTGTGGATATTGCCCATAAGGCTGGCATGAAGGTGCTCGTGGACGAGGCGCATGGCACGCATTTGTACTTTGGCGATAATCTGCCGATATCGGGCATGGCGGCCGGTGCGGATTTGGCGGCAGTTTCCATGCATAAATCCGGCGGCAGCCTGACGCAGAGTTCCATTATGCTCTGTGGCAAGGGAGTGGACGCCGAATATGTGCAGCAGATTATCAATCTGACGCAGACGACCAGTGCGTCCTATCTGCTGATTTCCAGTCTTGACCTGTCCCGCCGCAATCTGGCTTTGCATGGCAAGGAGTCCTTTGAGAAGGTCAGCTCCATGGCGGAATATGCCCGCTCGGAAATCAATGACATTGGCGGCTTTTATGCTTATGGGCGGGAACTTATCGACGGGGACAGTGTGTTTGACTTTGACGTGACGAAGCTATCCGTTTTCACGCAGGGCATTGGCATGACGGGTATTGAAGTCTACGATATGCTGCGTGACGAGTACGATATTCAGATTGAATTCGGCGATATCGGCAATATTCTGGCCTATATTTCCATCGGTGACCGCATTCGCGATATCGAACGGCTTGTAGGTGCGCTCGAAGACATTGCCGACCGTGCCGGCAAGGACAAAAAGGAACTTTATTGCGGTGAGTTCATTGCCCCGGAACTCGTGATGAGTCCGCGGGATGCCTTTTATGCCCAGGGGAAACGCATGCCGCTGAAAAAGACTGTGGGACGGATTGCCGGAGAAATGCTTATGTGCTATCCGCCGGGGATTCCCATTCTGACACCGGGCGAGCGCATTACCCAGGAGATTCTCGACTATATCGAATACGCGCGGGAAAAGGGCTGCTCCCTGCAGGGAACGCAGGATTTGGAATGCCGGGAAATGCGCATTTTGACGGAAATTTGACCAGTCAACTTGATCGGTCAGATTGACGGGTCAAAAGGAGGCTAATACATGGAAATATGGTTTTCCCAGATGGATACGGAAAATGTCAAGACCTCTGTGCGGGTGGATAAGCAGCTTTTTTCCAAGCAGAGTGAATATCAGCGCATTGATGTGTTTGAATCGCGGGAATTTGGCAGGATGATTGTGCTCGATGGCGAAATTATCTTTTCGGAGGCAGATGAATTCATCTACAACGAAATGGTGGTGCATGTGCCCATGGCCGTTCATCCCCACGTAAAAAATGTGCTGATTATCGGCGGCGGCGACGGCGGTGTAGCCAAAGTCCTGACCCAGTATCCGGAGATTGAGTCCATTGATGTGGTGGAGCCGGACGAAATGTTTATCGAGGTTTCGCGGGAGTTTTTCCCCGAAACGGCCAAGGGCTTTGATGATGAGCGCGTGAAGATTACGAATATGGACGGCTTGCGCTTTTTGCGGCGCTGCCGGGATAAGTACGACCTCATCATCAACGATTCGACGGACCCCTTTGGCCATACGGAAGGGCTGTTTACGCGCGAGTTCTACGGCAACTGTTACCGTGCCCTGCATGATGACGGCATTATGGTCTATCAGCATGGCAGCCCGTTCTATGATGAAGATGAGGCGGCATTCCGCGCCATGCACCGCAAGGCCTATCAGAGCTTTCCCGTGAGCCGCGTTTATCAGGCCGGGATTCCGACCTGTCCGGCAGGGCTTTGGATGTTCGGGTTTGCGTCCAAGAAGTACCATCCGTTGAAGGATTTTGACGCCAAGCGCTGGAATGCGCGTGGGCTCAAGACCTGGTATTATACGACCCATCTGCATAAGGGCGCTTTTATGCTGCCCAAATATGTTGAGGATATTTTATCGGAGGAGGAACAGAAGAAATGAGCAGATTAATGATTATCGGCTGCGGTGGTGTAGCCAGTGTAGCTATCCATAAGGTATGTCAGAATGATGAGGTATTCGACGAACTCATGATTGCCAGCCGCACGGTTTCCAAGTGTGACGCCTTGAAGGAAAAACTGCAGGGGCAGACGAAGACGAAAATCACCACGGCGCAGATTGACGCCGATGATGTGGAAGCTTTGACCAAGCTGATTAAGGAATACAAGCCGGATGCCGTGCTCAATGTAGCGCTGCCTTATCAGGATCTGACCATTATGGATGCCTGCCTGGCTGCCGGCGTGGATTATATCGACACGGCAAACTACGAGCCGGAAGATACGGAAGACCCGGAATGGCGCAAAATCTATGAAAAGCGCTGTAAGGATTTGGGCTTCTCCGCGTACTTTGACTATTCCTGGCAGTGGGCCTATGAGGATAAGTTCAAGAATGCGGGCCTGACGGCACTTTTGGGCACGGGCTTTGACCCGGGCGTAACCTCCGTATTTGCCGCTTATGCCAAGAAACATTACTTTGACACCATTGACACCATTGATATCCTCGACTGCAATGGCGGCGACCATGGCTATCCCTTTGCCACGAACTTCAACCCCGAAATCAACCTGCGCGAGGTTTCCGCCCCTGGCTCCTATATGGAAAACGGCAAGTGGATTGAGATTCCGGCCATGAGCATCAAGCGCGAGTATGACTTCGAGGGCGTGGGCAAGAAGGATATGTACCTGCTGCACCATGAGGAAATCGAGGCCTTGGGCCGCAATATGCCCGAAGTTAAGCGCATCCGCTTCTTTATGACTTTTGGCCAGAGCTATCTCGACCATATGCGCTGCTTGGAAAATGTGGGCATGCTCTCCACGACGCCAATCAACTACAACGGGCAGGAAATCGTGCCGATTCAGTTCCTTAAAGCCTTGCTGCCTGACCCGGCATCCCTTGGCCCGCGCACGAAGGGCAAGACGAATATCGGTTGCATCTTTACGGGCAAGAAGGACGGCAAGGAACGCTCCATCTACATTTACAATGTCTGCGACCATCAGGAATGCTATAAGGAAGTCGGCTCGCAGGCCATCTCCTATACGACTGGCGTACCCGCGATGATTGGTGCTATGCTTGTCGCTACGGGTCAGTGGAAAAAGCCCGGCGTGTTCACCACGGACGAGTTCGACCCAGACCCGTATATGGAAGCCCTCAATAAATGGGGCCTGCCCTGGAAGGTCGAAGAAAATCCGGTGCTGGTGGACTAAGGCATGAGCAGGAAAATCGACAAAGTGCCCACGCCCGCCTATGTGGTGGATGAGCAGGCCTTAGAGAATAACCTGCGGATTTTGCAGCAGGTCAAAGAGTCAGCAGGCTGCAAAATCCTGCTGGCGCAGAAATGCTTTTCGATGTTTGCCGAGTACCCGCTGATTGGCAGGTACCTTGACGGCGCTACCGCCAGCGGCCTTTATGAGGCACGCTTGGGCCATGAGGAAATGGCGGGGGAGAACCATGTGTTTTCCCCTGCCTACCGTCCTGAGGAAATCGAGGAGATTGCCTCTATCTGTGACCATGTAATCTTCAATTCCTTTTCCCAACTGCGCCGCTTTGGCGCCAAGGTCAAAGGAATCCAGCAGGCGCGGGGCATAGCGCATGGCATTGGCCTGCGTATTAATCCCGAATGCTCGACGCAGGAACATGCCATCTACGACCCCTGTGCACCCGGTTCGCGCTTAGGCGTTACGGCGGAGGATTTTGCCCAGGCGGTAGAAGCCGAACCACAGCTTTGGGATTTGTTGGATGGTTTGCATTTCCACACCCTTTGTGAGCAGAACAGTGATGCTTTGGCCAAGACTTTGCAGGCAGTAGAGCAGAAGTTTGGCTGCTGGCTGGAAAAAGATTCCATCCATTGGCTCAATATGGGGGGCGGCCATCATATCACGCGGGCGGATTATGACCGTCAGCTGCTGATTGACCTGGTTAAGGGCGTCAAAGAAAAATATACGGTGGAAGTCTATCTTGAACCCGGCGAAGCCGTGGCGCTTAATGCAGGTTATCTCGTTACGGAAGTGCTGGATACGGTCAAAAATCATGGCGTAAATATCCTGCTCCTTGACGCGTCAGCCGCCTGCCATATGCCCGATGTGTTGGAAATGCCCTATCGGCCGCCCCTCAAGGATTCCGGCGAGGCAGGGGAGAAGGCATATACCTATAAGCTTTCCTCCTGCACCTGCCTGGCGGGGGATATCATCGGCGATTATTCCTTTGACCGGGAAATCCTGCCGGGTGACAGGCTCTATTTTGAGGATATGGCCATTTATTCCATGGTCAAGAACAACACCTTTAATGGCATGGCCCTGCCTTCCATTTGGAAGATGGATGATAATGGAGATTGCACTTTGGTCAAAAAATTTGATTATCAGGACTTTAAGGAACGATTGTCATGAGGATAAAGGATAGTACACCCAAAGCCGATGGCTTTTATATGCCTGCTGAGTTTGCATCCCATGCAGGAACTTTCCTGATTTGGCCTACCCGGCCCGGCTCTTGGACGAATAACGGCGCGGATGTGCAGCCGGTGTTTGTGGAGCTGATTCGCGAGATTTCTGCCGTGGAGGAGCTTTATCTGCTGGTGGATGAAGCGCACCGCGCGCAGGCGGAAGCAATGCTAGGGGACCTGCCGCAGGAGCATATCCATTATTTGGCTATTCCCACGGACGATGCCTGGGCTAGAGATATGGGGCCAACCTATGTCGTTGATGGCCAGGGGCGCCGCCGGGGCATTAACTGGCGCTTCAATGCCTGGGGCGGCGATTTTGACGGCCTTTACCCGGATTACGCGCAGGATGATGCGGCGGCAGAGAAGATGTGCGCGGCCCTGCATGATGATATCTATGATGCCGGTGATTTTGTGCTCGAAGGCGGCTCCATCCATGTGGACGGTGAAGGTACGGTCGTTGTGACCGAAGCCTGCCTGCTGTCCAAGGGGCGCAATCCGGATATGTCGAAAGAGCAGATTGAAGCAAAGCTGCTGCAATATCTCGGCGCGGAAAAAGTAATCTGGCTGCCACGGGGCATCTACAACGATGAAACCAACGAGCATGTGGATAATGTCTTTGCCTTTGTAAAGCCCGGTGAAGTCCTGTTGGCTTGGACGGAGGATAAATCTGACCCGCAGTATGCGCTGAGTCAGGCGGATTTAGCGGTATTGGAAGCGGCTACGGATGCCAAAGGGCGTAAGTTTATCATTCATAAACTGCCCATTCCCCAAAAGCCTGTCTGCATCACCGAAGAAGAAGCAAACAGCTTTACCTTCGAGGATGGTGAGGATAGGCGGGAGCCGGGCGAACGGCTGGCGGCCAGCTATGTGAATTTTTACCTCTGCAATGGGAAGGTCATTCTGCCGCAGTTCGGTGATGAAATGGACAGGGAGAAGGTTATCAAAGGACTGGAAATCTGTATCAAATATATTGATAAAGAGTGTCCGATCGGTTGTCCGTATCATGAAATATGCACAAAGTATGAAGGACGTGTTGTGTTTCAGCCTCTATTGCGAGATACCCTTAAACTGATCAAACAGAAACCGATAGCTCCATTTACCAAACTGAAAGAAAGTGATTTTCGTTCAGAATTAGTGGAAGTTGATTGCTGTGGAAATTGCGGACATGAGTTGGATAGATATCCAAAGAAATGGAATTTCTGCCCAGAATGTGGACAGGAGGTAAAGTGGGATGACTGACAGAAAAAAAGTGTTACATGGACTTGAAGACGAAATTTCGAGAGCAGAACGGTATGACACCGAATGGAATGATTGTGTTCCAGTTTGGGTGTTTCGTGGTGCGTATGAATTGTTGAAAGAACAGGAGCCTGTACTGCTCGAGAACCAGCACAAACCATATGGGCATTTTACCAACGCCAATGCTCCGTGGATAAGTAGATGTCCACAGTGCGGGAAGAAAGTTGAAGGAAGACAAACACGATTTTGTAAATATTGTGGATTGGCGGTAAAGTGGGATGCTTAAGAGAGAAACGGTGCTAAAAGGATTGGAATGTTGCGCCGCGATGAGTGGCGATGAATGTCGAAAATGCCCATATGTAGACGAATGCCGAGACACCGATACGCCTTACGGCATGTCGCATCTTGCCGCCGACGCTCTCACACTGCTGAAAGACCAAGAAGAACGACTCAAAAGATTCGAGTTGGAAAGAAGTTGGGATGAAAATCCAGACAGGATGGGAAATTGGTGAAATTGGATGATTGATAGAGAGAAAGTTATCAGTGATTTAAACACATCAAAACGTATATTATGTTATCCGCAAATGCTTAACCCAGAAATGTGTATTAAAATCGGATTGGCTATCACAGACGCCATTGACCTACTAAAAGAACAGGAAGCGGTTAAGCCAAAACTTGTCGGTCCAAGTATGTGGAGATGTGGTAAATGTGACGCGTTAATCGGCTGGGAAGAATTTAACCCGTCAGAAGTGGAATTGGTAGAATACAAGTTCTGCCCTGAATGCGGAAGAATGGTAAAATGGGATGAATGATTTGTTAGAAATAAAGGAGTCTCTTATAAAGCATTTACACTTAAAAAACAGCAAAGCCAACTTGAATTTTGATGAATGCTTTGCCTGTGCGTATAGACCTGATGGAAAAGATACGTGTGAGGATTTAATTCCACTGATTGGAGACACTCTCAACATGATTCAAAAACTTGAACCTCATGTGATTGAGTTATGTGAGATAAAAGACGGAGAAGGATATTGGTTGACAACGATGTCTGGCGATTTTAAACCGCACCCTGTGATCTGTGTGCATAATGAAAAAGATGCAAGAAAACCGTATATTACATTTGCTTGGCAGTATGGCACTTTCTCATGGGCGGCTGAAACATACGGCATAGAGTGGCGCTTATGGTCTGCAAAGCCAATTGGGCGTGAATGGTAAGTTCATGGAATAGATTATTGAAAGAAATTAAGGAGAAGAAATGACTGCTGATAAGAGGGTAACTTTTCAAGACGATACTTTTTTGGAACAGAGAATAACATGCCAAGACTGTAAATTTTGGAAACCCGGGTATATAGAAGGCGAGGATGATTTCATTCCTCCAATGTGTCGCCTCCATGGTGAGCCCGCGGAAGCAGATTATTACTGCGAGGAAGGCTAATTGAGAAATAGCCGCTACATAGCATTCGTTGAGGAGGAGTAACCTATGACAGCTGATGAAAGAATTGGGCGGCTCTTGGGCCGCTTTGGACAAATCTATGGATATTGAAAAAATAAAGAAGATTCGTTATTTAACAGGATGCCCTATATGGGCAATAGTAAAATGTTTAGAAATAGCAAGAGACAATCAAGACGAGGCAATTACAATGCTAGAGCATATCTATGCATGGTACTATAATTTAGGTGATCATCCAAATCAATACTTAAAAAGAAAAGAAGAAGCTTTGCGCAGAGGAGAACTAATATGAAATTTATATTAAATGGATTCGTAGCAGAAGCACCAGAAGATATTACGCTAAAAGAGCTACTTAAACAAACAGATAGACTAATTCCCGACTGGTGCGCCCGCGGAATTAGGTCCTGCGAAGAAGAAGAAAATGATATGCTAGCAGACGTTTACATAGAAAAGGACTCTATATCTTTAGCGCATGAATGTGTCCCCGCAACTATAAAAGGAGAATAACATGAATATTAATTCACCCAAGGAAACACTAAACGAAACAATAACGAGTATTGTTGTTGCTTCTGAAATTGATAAAGATGGAAAACATGTTGGCGTTGTATGGGTAGAACCGTGTACAAGCCCTGAAGAAGATAAAAGTACCGTATTTGATGATTTAATTGATTTACTAAATGAATCCGAGAATAAGCAAATAACACTAAGGCTTGGCCGTGATGATTTCGGTACTTGTGTACTCTATGCAGAAGATGGTTCTGGAATTTGTACCGAGTATAAAAGCATTCAAAATCGCGGCAAAAAGTCTACCCACCGTTTCGCGTAAAGAAAAAGTAAGGAAATAAAATGTTTAAACGACTTGCAAGATTTATACTTCGACGAGAAATAAAAGATTACGAAGATCGAATTGCTTATCTCAAAGAGGATCGCGATAAAGACCAAAAAGATTTGGATACCACATTAATCAAATTAAATGCCCAAATGAATCAAACATTTAACTATCAGCAGCAAATTGACGATCTTACGAAAGAAAATACTATTCTAAAAGAATACTATCATCTTGATCAAGAGCCTACTGAGGAGCAACAAACCAAAATTCGAATTAATTTAAAAATCCATGAATTGGAAATGCGACTGCTCCAAATGAGCTCTTTTACTAGCGGTATTGCCGCGATGAGTTATAATTATAACGCGATGAATGCTTATAGCTATAGAATGTGGATGTAAGAAAAATATGGGAAAAGATTTAAGTAAAATAATAGCCGCATTGGTAAAATGGAGCGCGGAAAATAAAATTATTGTTCGTGATCTTCACATTGCGAAGACTGGTATCACTGAAAATTATATTCTTACCATAACTCTAGCTATTGAAAAAGATGGAAAAGAAATATGCATTAAACGCGTTTTTCTTATTGGAGAAAATTTAAACTCCCCAGAATGGAATGAGGGTTTCAATATCATAGAACTGGATTATGCAATTGAATCACTATTAGGATACGAAACGAAAGAACTAATTCGCAAAACGTTGTCAGAATAAACATTAACATAATGGACTACAAATAAAAATTATGATATAATATGTACATAAACAAAAGAAAGGAATAATTATGAAACCAATCACTGTATCAATGACTAAGGCCGCACGGGACTTCTATGCAAAGAATGGTCTTGCAGATAATAAGAAGCTTATTGAATATCTTAATGAGGTTGGCGGCTACCTTGGCAAGGTAGTAGCTTTCACAGTTGAAAGTGAGCCTGCCTATAAGGTTGATATTATCATTTAAATGGACAGAAAAGTTCTTATAGTCTTTTTGATCATAGACGTCCTAGCTGGCGCACTAGGTGTAGCCGCGGCACTTCTTACCAATAATGTACTTATTGGTACTTTTGTATGGTTTGTAATATGTTCACTATTCGGTTTCTCATGGCTGGAATACAACGCATTTTTAAAAGATAAGGAAAAAGACAATAATG
The DNA here is from genome assembly GCA_902785885.1 of Pseudoselenomonas ruminantium. GTDB lineage: Bacteria > Bacillota > Negativicutes > Selenomonadales > Selenomonadaceae > Selenomonas_A > Selenomonas_A ruminantium_M. Next base: position 3,891 of record CADAAS010000051.1, on the reverse strand, counting down.
AAAATTAATATTAAAAAGTCAGATTGCTTTTTTAAAGTAGACGAAAAGAACCGAAAGGTCGTTTGCGTATATACTGCTGACCCAGAATTAGCGATAAACTATATTCATTCTTTTAACAGAGAACGCGGAATACCCACATACATACCAGCAAATGATGGTATGTATCTACCTTGGCATACCGTTGGGATCGCTAAATGCGCGGAAGGCGATACTTGGGACGAAGAACTTGGTCGTGATATTGCTTTTGCAAAAATGAAAGCTAAGTTTGGCCGCAATTTCTTCAAAGCAATGGAAGTTTATTTTAAATTTCATGATAAGAATTTTGATGATCTTGAAGATTCTATAAACAGCATCGGCTATGCTTGGCGGAAAGGGCTATGTACTCGTACTGACAGGATAAATAAGCGATTGCAGGAGCTTAATAAAGAGTAAAATGAATCATAAGCATATGTTTGAAGCCGCGAGAGAAGTTAGCTATGAATCGGACTATCATGGGAGTAGTAATGCGAGAATTGGTTGCGTAGTAGCTTACAAAGGGACAATCATAGCAAAAGGTTCCAACTCAGATAAAACGCATCCAGTTCAAAGAAGGTATAATGTTTATCGTTATAAGGACGAGGGAAATATGTACCTTCCGCCAAAGGTGCATAGTGAAATTGCCGCGCTGAATAAAATTAGGTATCTTGATATTGATTTCTCGCAAGTTCATGTATATGTTTATAGAGAGACTAGGGACGGCAAAAAGGCAATGGCGCGGCCTTGCCCCGCTTGCCGCAAGTATATACAACAACTAGGTATAAAGAAGATTCATTATACAACCGATTGTGGTTTCGCGCATGAAGTAATCGAATAAAGGGTAAAAAAATAAAGAGGAAGCTTACGCTTCCTCTTTTTTATTTTCCGCTAGTGCACTGTGCGGCAACAGCATACAAATTAATGCTACTGTACCATTTATAACTTCTTGAATTTGCGGCGTGATTTCAATGTTCATATCTTTAAGCGCACGCGCGATCAGTAGTTGACAATAACTATTGCGCTCTGCTTTTGGAATAGTGCCCATCTTCCATGCATCTTCAGCCGTAACAGTTGCCTTGGTGCATATCTCAAGAATAGTCGCGGCCTTATCAAAATATGGGGATGGGAAAACACCAGCACAAGCCTTTACCAAAAGTTTCAATGCCTCCAAAATTGGACGTCCCGCGTCAATTTTCCCAAAAATACTATTTCCAGTTACCCGTTCATAAATAAATATAAATAGAATGAACGCAGCAACCACTATCAAGTAAATAAAATTATAGTTTTCCATTATCCTTCTCCACCTTCATCTTCTGATATTTCAGAAGGTTTATTTAGTTTTCCAAATGATTGAATTTTCTTTTGCATAGATGCGAGATTTTCTACGCCAGAATGGATATAGTATGCACCAACCGCAGTAACAGTAACGCCAGATGAGGTCGATAGTAACGATTTTAATACCGAAGCAACAAATTCGTCCAACTGACTCCCCGTAAGCGCCAGCCAATAGAGCAGGCCTATTATAGCTAGTACAGCAACTAGCCATATAATTAGGCCAAAAACTACTATTCGCTTAGAGTAGCGCATATAGGTACCTATAAGGCCATGTTTTTCTTCCATATTACTTATCCCATAATTTTGGTGAGCCATCTGCATTAACCATTGGGGTTAACGTACCATTAACTGCGCGGACATACACCACATTCGTATCCGTATCCACGTATAAATCAATATATCCATTATTGGTTTTCTGTACTATTTTTGTTTCTGCAAAAGAATTTCCGTTCATCTGATTTATCAAGGTTTTCGCGCCGACCGGTGCGAGAACTAACACGCACGCGATAAGCAAAATTAGCAGAATCGTTGTTATGACCTGCCCAACTTTTTTCATTTTGTCCGCCTCCTACTCATCTCTATGAATATGCTTAGGCAATTTCTTTATTTCATCTACTAGGACTTCAACCGTAGGATCTCCATCCCCTAGATCTTCATATGCCTTAGACATTTTTAATATATTTTTTAGTCCCATATCGGTTACATAGCCAGCTTCAATAAAGAATTCACAGCTTTGTAGAAGGCGATCGCTCAAAAGTGCCTTAACCGCTTGCTTAATTGTTTCGTCTTCTGCACGTTGCTCTTCTCGCGCTTTCTTTTGGTCTTTGCGCGCTTGGTTCATTTTCTTCCATAATAGCACGATTATGCCGCTAATTGCAGATAGAAAGAATTGCAACCAAAATTTCTCAATTGTCTCAATGACAGCTATCCATGTCATTATTAATCAGCTCCTTCAATGGAGCACGTCACCCCGAGACTGGAAGCATACTCCTTAATTGCGTTAAGTTTACTTTCGGGCACGGGATATAATTTTACAGTATAGGCTTTTTCTTCGCTTTCAACCTTGGTGATGTACTTGGTACTTACATAGCCCGTTAAGCCATTATAGGATGTGCGATACCATTCTCCGTTTTGATCAGTTATATTTAGAATAGTACCTTTTGGAATTGAGCCGATTTTCGCGCCAGAAGGGGCATCACGCAAATTTAGTGATCCGGAGTTAGTAGTTACTTCGCCTACAAAAGGTATAAACGCGGGCACATCGGCATTATCAACATCATAGATTGTATACTTTAATTTTGCGGCATATGACCACTTTTTGTCTGAGAGATTAGAATAGACGCATCCATACTTTTTGCCTTTTGCTTCTGCTACTAAACCGTTTCCTACGTACATTCCAATATGTGACATATTGCCAATTCCATCATTAAGATACCGATCTGGTTCGCGTCCATCGTCTTTATTAACAAATACTGCCATACCTGGCACTACATTAATTTCAGACTTCTTGCCGCGCTCCACAGTATACTTTCTATAAATCGTATTACTGCCTTGATACATATAAGACCCTAATTTTTTATAGGCATAATAAAATAAACCGGAACAGTCTACACTGCCGGCGGAATGGCCACCTTCAACGTATTCCCAGTGTTCCTCTACAGCTTCCTTAAAAATGGGAATTAGTTGTGAGGCCTTTACAGTTTCTACAGCCATATCTTTGTCTTCCTCCTCTTTATCGTCAAAATAGATATCTTCACCAGTGCTTAAATTGTGTAGATAGGTAGTTGGATAGTAGAAGTTTAGAATTTGCTTAAACGAATGACCAGCTTTCGCGCGATTATTTGCCCCAAATTGCGATAAACCAATTCTATGACCAGTAATCTTACTAGCGTTATCATATGGATCATCTTGCTCGATTAAAAAACTTCTATAGCCACCCCATCTACTCTGGGAAGATGCAGTTCGCCCGCCATTGTTGCTACTAAAAGCACATGGTTCGGCGATTTTTTTATTACAATATAAAATTAAATTACTCGTTTCTTCCGCGGCTTGCTTTGAAACTTTGTATGCGTCTGTCAAGCGGCTAGCTCTGAAAGCTTGCGCTTTTGCTGAAGAATCAGATATAGCTCCGTCCTTTTTATTCTTGTAGTAGCCATTCGTGCGGGCGGCCACAGCTAATGCTTTCTGAGCTTCTAAGGATGCTCCGCCGCATTCACTGGCGCAAACACCCCACACGTATGTATCCAAATCTATCTCAGCAGAATCTGAGCCAAAATAATTTTTATTTTCGTCTCTTGTAAAATTTACTCGAATCTTCATTGCAGTCCTCCTTATAGGCAATTCTGCCCATAAATAAGTAATATGGTAGCTTTATTTTCAGATGAAAAAATTAAGATACTGATTAGCTTTTAATCTTATGGTTAATTAAAAATTTTCTTATTTATTGGAAATAAAAAATACATACGGCGTATTTTATTCTATTCCAGCCGTAGACCACTTACTTATCCCTTGAGAGATGAAAAAGGAGGCGAGTGCATGGCA
>CADAAS010000050.1:13202-13924 GCA_902785885.1 Pseudoselenomonas ruminantium | reverse complement strand
AAAATAAAGTAAAAATGGATAGAAAAGCTAGTGAGGTGATTTTATTGCGTAAGCAGGCATTTCGGTTAGTTTTATTTACCCTGGTATTTATGTGTTGTACGGTGGCTCCGGCGACCGCCTCGATATTGGTGAAGGAAGGCTCCTCTGGAGAAGCTGTGCGCCATGTGCAGGAGCTTTTGATTGAACAGGGATTTTTGGAGGGAACGGTCGATGGTGACTGTGGACCGCTTACGGTGGCGGCCATCAAGGCGTTTCAAAAATCCCGGGGGTTGACGGAAGATGGCGTTTGTGGCGATGGAACCTACTACTATCTTTCCAACGGCGAGACCTATGAAGGCGCAGCGGATGAGGAGGAACGTCCCAGGAAAAAGGCGAAGGCATCCCATCATGAAGTGGCGGCTATTCCCAGCGGACGGGCGATGTATGTTTCCGCTTCCGGCTATAGTGCCTATGACCCCGGCAATAGCAAACATACCGCCAGCGGCACGTTGGTGCGTCATGGGGTGATTGCTGTTGACCCGGATGTAATTCCCTTGGGAACGCATGTATTCATTCCCGGCTATGGTGAGGCTGTGGCTGAAGATATTGGCGGTTCCATTCATGGGCAGCGTATTGATATCGCTTTTGATACACATGAAGAAGCACTGTCCTTTGGACGACGCGATTTGGAAATCATCATTATTGACTAAATGTTCAAGGTTAGGACCGTCCTGTTTTGGGGC
>CADAAS010000050.1:0-13163 GCA_902785885.1 Pseudoselenomonas ruminantium | reverse complement strand
TTGAGATGCCGCTGAAAGTTGATAGCCGTGCTACCCAGGAAACATCTTTTACCCGGGTATTAGGCCGGGAGGAGCGGGTAGAAGGCGGAGACACGGAATTTTCCCTGGAACTTATGGAGCAGGAGGACAGTCTCTCTGCGGAACAGCTGGACAAGCTCTTAAAGCAGATTGATGAGCAGGGGGCCAGGCTTTCCAAGACCCCTACTTATGATGAGCTGAAATCTTACCGCACATTGATCAAAAATTTTGTCGGCGAAGCGGTGAATCGTATGTATCAGCTGCATAGCCAGGCCGGCTGGGATCGCATGGGGCGGCAGAAGGTGTATACCACTGTGCGCAAGATTGACCGGAAGCTGGAGGAAATGGCAGAAAAGATTCGCCTGGGACAGGATGAACAGTTGGATAACAATGCCAGCCATGATGCCATCAGGGGAATGCTGGTGGATTTATATATGTGATTAGTGAGTGAAATGTTGTGGAATTTCGTTGGGATAGTTTGACTGGCCATCGGGCGCAGGCAAGGGAGCTTGCCGTCATGCTGCAGGAGGGGCGGCTCCCGCATGCCCTGCTCTTTATTGGTGAGGCAGGCATAGGGAAAAAACTTTGCGGACAAATATTGGCCGCGGCCATTCTTTGTGGCCACGAGCATGCTCCCTGCGGCGTTTGTGATAACTGTCGTGCGATGATGGCGGGGACGCATCCCGATTACTATGAGCTCACGCCGGAGGTGCGGGGAAAATCCACACGCATTATTCGCATAGAGGCTATCCGTGAGATGCAGACGGTGGTATCGCGTTCAGCGGTGCAGGCTGGTCGACGGGTCGTACTTATTGACGATGCCGATACCATGAATGAGCCTGCGGCCAACAGTCTGCTAAAGACCTTGGAGGAGCCGCAGGGGCAGGTGACGTTCATTCTGATTGCGCAGAATCGAAGCCGTCTCCTGTCAACGATTGTGTCCCGCTGTATGCCTGTGTCTTTTGGGATGCTTTCCCCTGAGGAATTGCAGGGGGAACTTGGCAAACGGCAAATTCCTGCAGCAGAGGCGGCGAAAATTGCCTGTTTGGCGGATGGCAGTTTGGGAAAAGCACTAAGCCTTAGCCAGCATGGTGGCCTGGAGCTGCGGGAAGAAGCCGTGAACTTTTTAGCCGGCTTGCCGGAGCTTACGATGAATAGGCTTTGGGCAGAAGCAGCCGCAAAAAGTGAAATGGAAAGGGAACGGCTCAGCGAATGGGTGATGTACATCAATATGCTGTTGCGGGATATGCTGCTCCTCTATGAGGATGGGGCAAGCCCGTTGCTCTATAATCATGACCTGCGGGGAAAACTCGGTGAAATGTTGCCCAGGTTTTCCAAAGGCAGGCTTTTTGCCATGCTGACGGAGACAAGAGCGTTTAGTCAGCGCCTGCAGGCTAATGTAAACCTGCGCTTGCAGTTGGAAGGGTATTTTATTCGGTTAATGGACTGCCGTTAAGGCAGATTGATGATAGATTTAGGAGATTTTTATGCAGACGATTATCGGTGTCCGCTTCAAGAAGGCGGGCAAGATTTATTATTTTGCGCCGGGCAATCTGGAGATCAAGCTGGGCGACATGGTTATTGTGGAAACGGCACGGGGCATGGAATGCGGCGAAACGGTTATCGGCCCGCGGGAGGAGCCTGAGGACAAGATTATCCCGCCGCTTAAAGTGGTACACCGCATTGCCAATGAATCGGATATCCGCCGTATTGCAGAGAACAAGGAGAAGGAAAAGGAAGCCTTTGGTATCTGTGAGGAGAAAATCGCGGCTCATGGACTGCCTATGAAGCTCGTGGAGGTGGAATACACCTTCGATATGAATAAAATCATCTTCTACTTCACAGCTGATGGCCGCATTGACTTCCGTGAACTGGTCAAGGACTTGGCTGCTGTCTTCCGCACGCGCATTGAGTTGCGTCAGATTGGTGTCCGGGATGAAGCCAAGTTTATGGGCGGGATTGGCTGTTGCGGGCGACCGCTTTGCTGTGCGACGTTCTTGGGCGACTTTGAACCGGTGTCCATTCGCATGGCCAAGGACCAGAATTTGTCGCTCAATCCGACCAAGATTTCTGGCATTTGCGGCCGTTTGATGTGCTGCCTGAAATACGAAAACGACTGCTACTGCGGCGGGGACTGCCCGCATCAGCAGAAGAAAGTCCTGCCGCCGTCTCAGGGGGCACGGGTGGTGTCCGTGGAAGGGGAAGGCAAGGTGATTTCCCTCAACCAGCAGCGCCGCTCGGCAACCATCCTGCTTGACTCAGGCCGTACGATTGTGGCATCCTGGGAGGATGTTATCGAAAAGGACGAGGAGGAAACCAGCATGGCATCTTCCTTGATGGCAGCCTATGAGGAGCAGGAAAAAGATGGTGGGGATATTATTGCCGAAGATTTTGCTGAAGATGAGCATAATTCGCAGCCCAGAGAACGCCGCGAGTGCCGCCCCAAGGAAAATAAGGAAGGACGCCGTGATGGACACCGGCAGAATCATGGACATAATCGCAGCCGCGACACCCGGGAGAATGGCCACCGCCGCAATCCACGGGATAATCGCAATAAGAACAACAAGCGCGACAAGCGAAGCCGGGAAAACAAGGAGCGCCATTAATGCGGGAAGTACGTTTAGGCGAAAATGAACGGCTGGACGACTTGATGAAGAGCGGGCGGCATATCATTCAGAATACGCAGGAGTTTTGTTTCTCGCTGGATGCTGTGCTGCTGGCTCATTTTTTATCGTTGAAGTCCCGCCAGAAGGTGTTGGAGCTGGGCACCGGTACGGGGGTAATCCCGCTTATTATCGCTGACGAGGTAGCGCGGGTCGATGCCGTGGAACTAAATCCGGTTATGGCTGGACTGGCTGCCCGCAATGTCTGGCTCAATGAACTGGAGGACAAGATTTTCGTCCGGGAGGGCGACTATCGTTCGATTCGGGAACTGTATAAGCCCGAATCCTTTGATGTGGTGCTGGCCAATCCACCCTACCGCCCGGTGGGCGAGGGGCAGGTCAATAAGCTTAGTGGCGTGGCGCGGGCTCGCCATGAGTTTACGGCGACGCTCCATGATGTGGTCAGCGCGGCGCGTTTTGCCCTGCGCTTTGGCGGGCACTTTGGCATGGTGCATCTGCCGGAACGGCTAGGGGAAATCATCGTAGCTCTCCACGAAAAGCAGATGGAGGTAAAACGCCTGCAGATGGTGCAGCCCAAAGAGGGCAAGGCACCGAACATGATGCTTATAGAGGCCGTGGTCGGTGCAAGTCCCGGTGGGCTGAAGGTCTTGCCGCCTTTAATTGTCCATAAGGAGGACGGCTCCTACACCGACGAGATTTTACAGATATATGGAATGTGAATGATGAACGAAAAAATACCAACTTTATACCTTTGTGCCACGCCGATTGGCAATCTGGAGGATATGACTTATCGTGCCGTGCGGATGCTTGGCGAGGTAGAGCTTATCGCCGCTGAGGATACCCGCCATACCCGGCAGCTTTTGACCCATTTTGATATTCATACGAAGCTGACCAGCTACCATGAGCATAATAAGCTCACCAAGGGTCCGGAGCTTATCGCCTATATGCAGGAAGGCCATGACCTCATTTGCGTCAGCGATGCAGGCCTGCCCGGCATTTGTGACCCGGGCAGCCATCTGGCCCAGCTGGCCATTGAGGCAGGCTTTAAGGTAACGCCACTGCCCGGTGCGAATGCAGGTCTGTCGGCGCTTATCTGTTCGGGGCTGGATACGACAAGATTTACCTTTATCGGTTTTCTGCCCAAGACGGCGAAAAAACAGCAGGAAATCCTGGCAAGCGTGCAGAATTATCCGGAGACATTGATTTTCTATGAAGCGCCGCATCATCTGAAAGCCACATTAAAGGCGCTCTACAATGTGTTAGGCGACCGGCAGGTGGCTTTAGGGCGGGAACTGACCAAGAAGTTTGAGGAATTCCAGCGGGGAAGCCTTGGCCAAATCATGGCGCATTATGAGGAAAATGACCCGCGCGGGGAATACGTCATCGTGGTGGCAGGCTTTGACGGAGAAGTGGCTGCCGTAGCAGATACGCTGCCCACTGACCCGAAGGAATGCTGTGCGCAGTTTATCGCGCAGGGGATGGATAAAAAGACGGCCATGCGGGAGACAGCCAAGGCGCTGGGCATTTCCCGCCGGGATGTCTATCAGGCAATGCTGGAGGATTGACAAGGGGGATAATCATGGGGATTAGCAAACGGTTTTTCGCGTTAACGCTGGTGATGTTGCTGGTGTTGCTGGCTGGTTGTGGCAAGGTATCGGAGGCCGAAAAAACGGATGCCAAGCCGCAGACATTGGATGACAAGGTAAATGCCATCGTTGCGGATATGACTCTGCCGGAAAAGGTGGGGCAGATGGTGATGATTGGCATTCATGGCACGGAAATCAATGACGACAGCCGTTATATGCTCAATCAATATCATATCGGCGGCGTGATTTTCTTTGACCGGAATCTGCAATCGGCTGAGCAGACCAAAAAACTCACGGCGGATTTGCAGGCGCAGGCCACTAAAGTCCCCTTGTTTATCGCCATTGACGAAGAAGGCGGCCCCGTGGCGCGGGGCAAGGGCTTTATCGAACCGCCGCCCTCGGCGCAGAGCATTGGTCAAAGCGGCGACAACACGCAGGCAGAAGCTTGGGCGCAGAAAACTGGCAAGCGCCTCAAGGACTTGGGCATTAACGTGAACTTTGCCCCCGTAGCTGATGTGGGGCCTAACCCGCGGGAGTATTCCACGGATGGTCAGACAGCGGCCAAATTTGTCGCTGCCGCCGCACAGGGGTATGAATCGGCGCATGTCATCTATGCGTTGAAGCATTTTCCCGGCATAGGGCGCGGGCAGGTGGATTCCCATATCGACCGCTCGGAAATCCCCGCCACCAAGGATGAACTCATGGCTCAGGATTTGGTGCCATTCAAGGAAATTATCGCGAATCACAGCCCGGAAAACTTCATGATTATGGTGTCGCATCTTGTCTATCCAGCGCTCGATAAAAACCATACGGCCAGCCTGTCGGCAGAGGTTCAGACGAAACTTTTGCGGCAGGAACTGGGCTTTAATGGCATAATCATCACCGATTCCCTGGAGATGGGCGCGGTGTCGAAGTATGGCGATTTCCGCGATTTGGGCGTGCAGGCCATTCAGGCCGGTGCCGATATCGCGCTCGTGTGCCATGAATATCCGCGGCAGACCGCTGTTTATCTGGGGGTATTGGATGCGGTGGAAAAGGGCGTAATCAGTGAGGAACGGATTAATGAATCCGTGAAGCGGATAGTTAAAATGAAGCTGCTGCATCAGTAATAAGTTCGTAGAAATTGTCCGTGGCAAAAGACGCGGAGCAGGAAATAGCCGGCTTCCGCTACGCCAGCGGGCTAAAAATATTTTTTCTCATATCGAGGCATTAAAAGTCAAAACTCGCTCTGCTCAGACAGTTGACTTTTAATGCCTCTTTTGGTGGTGGAGAAAAAATATTTTCTTCACGCCCGCTGCCTGACGCTTCAGCCGGTTATTCCCTGCTCCGCTTTATGCCGTTTTATTTGTATGTTCAGCAGGCTTGTGTTGTGGTAGGTTTTTCACGGCTCCACACAATGCTGTCTTTGTTTGGTGTTGTTGTTTGTTTATATATCCATTATGTACTTGTTTTTCTAAATATAACTTGCAAATGATTATCATTTATAATATAATAATCCCTGTGATAAAAGATAAATATTATCATTTGCGAGGTGGTGTAATTGGGACGTGAGGGATTTGAACAGCTGTTGGGCTTTCATGCGGCGCCGATGCTGCTGGGGCTGAAGACGGCGAGTCTGTTGTCCTTTCAAAAGAGCTGTTTTGAGGATTTTGAGGGGCTGTTGGCTTCCTATATGCAATGTTTCAGCTGTAAGGGCATATCTGTATTCCGATTGTCAGAAGGGGAGGAGTATGTGCTGTTGCTGTTTTATCGCAGGGGAGCACTCTTAAAGGATTTGGCGCAGCCGGCGGCGAAGAAGATACTTAAAAAGCTGGGCTATCTGGATGAAGATACGCTGATGGGGAAGTTGGAGTATCTGAAAATGCGGATGCAGCTGAAAAAATCCTTCCCTCACGAGGTGGGCCTGTTCTTGGGGTATCCGCCGGAAGATGTGGCGGGTTTTATCCGGCACAAGGGGCAGGATTTTGCCTATAGCGGGTACTGGAAGGTCTACGCCAACGAGCGCGAGACACGGGCGCTCTTTGATTTGTATGCCGATTGCACCCATGATTTTTGTCTGCGGCTGGAGGCGGGGGAACGCCTTCCCGATTTGGTCAAGGCCGTGTGAATAAGGAGGAATTTTCGTGAGTAAAGTTGCTGTTGTTTATTGGTCCGGTACGGGGAATACCGAAGCTATGGCGCAGGCCATCGTAGAAGGGGCCAAAGGTGCTGGTGCGGAAGTCAGCCTTTTGGAAGTGGAATCTTTTAAGGCGGCAAGCGCGCCGGATTATGACGGGCTGATTTTTGGCTGTCCAGCCATGGGCGATGAGGTGCTGGAGGAAGGTTCCTTTGAACCCGTATTTACGGATGCGGAAAAGCATCTGTCCGGCAAGCCAGTAGCCCTGTTTGGTTCCTACGGCTGGGGCGGCGGTGCCTGGATGGAATCCTGGGCACAGCGTACCCGCGATGATGGGGCCAAGCTCTTTTCCGATGGTCTGATTGTCGAAAATGCGCCCGGTGATGCGGAACTTGCCGACTGCCGCAAGCTGGGTGAGAACTTTGTGAAGTCTTTGTAAATCCAAAAAACAATTTTGTAAGCCGATGATGTTGCGCTATAAAGAGGCTGCTGGTACATTTATTTGACCAGTGGCCTCTTTGTACGGATGGTGGCGGAAAAAATTTTTTCCGCTTTTTTTGTGTGTGCTTAAGAAAATCTTTTTTTTTACGATAAATATAATATGTAAGGAATATATAATCGATACGCACGTTATGGTATCGTATGGATGGATAGCCTGAATCAGACATTCCAATGATTGAGCTTTACTTTGGAATCCTATGATTCAGGCTTTTGTTTTTAAGGAATGGGAATGGAAGGAGCTGGCGTATATGTCAACAGCACAACAGGTGATCAAGGATTTTATGGCATCGTTGGATAAGACTTTACTACAGTCAACAGCAGCCTTGGATGAAGCGATACAGTATTGTACGCGGGGGCGCTTTACTTCCATGAGTCAGGTCATTGACAGCTTTGTAAGGGATTGCAGTGCTTATGGGGGAACATCTACAGCTTTGAGCAATGCCTTTTTGCAGGAGTATTGTGGGATTAACCTGAATAATGCGGATACAGGCTCTATTGTGGGCAAAGATGCTGGAGGAACTTTTGTGAGGACGGCAGAAAGTATTGTGTCTGAATTTGGGACAACCATTGTATATCCTGCCACAGCCAGTTCTACAATCAACGGACTTACCATAAAATGGCCGGCAAAATCTACCCTTACGACAGTGGAGCAGGCAATTGTGGCCCGCCTGAATACGTGGTGGACAGCTGGGGCATTGAATCTCATTCAGGAAGCTTATGGGCTTAATTTTTCTGAGTTAGGGACGAGTGTGAAGGAGATTACGGTAACATTTGAGAATAACAGCCGCTCCAATTGGCTGGCCAGTGTGACAAATTGGTCATCTAACGGTAAGGCTACAAAGCTTCAGTTGAATATCAATATGTATTACTACAATAATATGACAGACTATGTGAACGGGAAATCTGCTGATTCATCTGCGGCATATTTGGATCGCACGCTGGCTCATGAGTTCACTCATGCTGTCATGGCAGCCAATATCGATTGGTTCAACAAGCTGCCGCTATTTATCAAGGAAGGAACAGCAGAGCTGGTACATGGTATTGATGATTTTCGTACTGGCACGATTAGGCGTTTATCTGGCAATGCTGCTGCTTTGAAATCAGCATTAAACCTGGATGTTCTCTCCGGCTCTAGCAGCAGTTATAATACTGATGCTTATGCAGCGGGTTATATGTTTTTCCGTTATCTGGCTAAACAGATGTCCAATCCTACGGCATCAGGCACATTGGAAGTTTTGCCTGCCAATTATCAGAGCAATGTCTATGACATGATGAATATGGCAGCGAGCGGGATAAAAGATGTCAGTGCAGTGAATGTCAACCGCGGCCTCTGGATGTATGGAAATTCCAACAATAATGTGATGTGGGGAGGAAAAGTTGGCAGCTGGATTGATGGCAGAGGCGGCAATGATATCCTATTTGCCGGAACTGGTGGAGATACTCTTTTTGGTGGCATTGGAAATGATACTCTGGATGGTGGCGCAGGTGTGGATTGGTTTGCTTACAAATCAGGACATGGCAAGGACGTAGTTTATAACTTCGAAATCAATAAAGATATAGTGGAGCTTGGATATTATTACAATTTCTATAACTTTGCTGGCATGCTGGATATTGGTGTCAGTGGCTCGGATGTAGTTATTGGTCTTCAGAATGGAAGTATGACACTCAAGGATGCAGCGGGCAAACAGGTAAAAATCCATGATGCGGAAAACAACACTTATGCCCATACTTACCAGATGGATAAAATTATTTTGGATTCCAATTATTACTCGTTTACGACGGCTTTTGAACTAGCGAAGCATACAACTTCTATTCGCAATATTGATGCATCAAAAACTATTCAGAATATTGGGGTTTACGGAGACAGCAAGGATAATACTATTTGGGCTGGTAAAGGAATGGATACATTAGTGGGGGGCAAAGGAAATGACACCATTTATGCCGGCTCTTGTGTAAATGTATTCAAATATAATGCAGGGGATGGAAATGATGTTATTTGGAACTACAAGGTGGGGGTAGATCTCATCAATTTGCCGGGCAATTTCACAGGCAATGTGGTGGGAAATGATGTGGTACTTCAAGTAAATGGTTCGGGTACGATTACCCTTAAGAATATGGCGAATAAGAAAATCCGCATTGCACAAGGAAGCGGGAATGCATCTACTTATATTTATTCGCTGACAAAGCCTTTTACAGGGAAATCGCAGATTCGTTTGGCCAATGCAACAGGTGCGGGAATTTATACTGTGACCAATGGTGCATCTGATGGTACAGTGGCTGCATTCCGGTCTGGTTCCACGGTGAACTCTTCTGTAGAGACGAAGGTTGGCAGTGTGACGGCTGGGACGGGAGCGTATTATTCTTATGCAGCAGACAGTAAGGCAGCTGCCCAGACTATTTACGCTGCATCCAACAAAGTATGGTCTATCCGTGCCGGCAAGGGGAATGATACCGTCTATGCTTATGGCAATGCAACCGTGAACGGCGGTGCAGGGAACGATTATATCAGCACTTCCGGCAACGGCAATCGCCTCTATGGTGAGGAAGGCAATGATACCATCTGGGGCGGCAGCGGCAAAGAAACATTAGATGGCGGCATTGGAAATGACTACCTTTATGGGGGAAATGGCAATGACAGTCTGAATGGCAGCTATGGCAACGATACCCTTTATGGAGCAGGAGGCAATGATACATTGCGCGGTGGTTATGGCAACGACTATATGTCCGGCGGCGATGGCAATGATTATCTGGAAGTGACATCTGGCCGCAACAGCCTGTATGGTGATGGGGGGAACGATATCCTTTGTGGCGGTCTGGGAAGTGACAGTCTCTATGGTGGCAGCGGCAACGACAGCCTTAATGGCTGGGCCAATGCGAATCTTTTGGTTGGTGGGGCTGACAATGATATCCTGACAGGCGGAGCGGGCATCGATACCTTCCGTTATTCCTCCGGCGATGGCAACGACACCATTTCCAACTATGAGGATAATAAGGATATCATTGAACTGAAGTCTGTTGACTATCTAGGCGTATCGCGAAGTGGCAATGATGTTCTCTTCAAGACTAGTACGGGGAATATTACGCTTAAAAATAAGGGAACAGCATCGCATACCCTTCGCTATCGGGATCGCAATAACGTTTTGCGTACGGTCATTTATTCACCAGCTAAGCCCTTTACGGGGAAATCGAATATTTATCTGGCAAATGCAAAGGGAACAGGGATTTATACCGTCGCCAATGGAGCATCTGATGGTGTAGTGGCTGCATTCAAGTCTGGTTCTGCTGTGAATTCTTCTCTCGAAACGAAGGTCGGCAGTGTGACGGCAGGGACAGGAGCGTACTATTCTTATACAGCAGACAGCAAGGTTGCTGCCCAGACTATAATTTCTCCATCTAATAAGGCGTGGTTCATCCGTGGCAGCAAGGGAAATGACAGTGTTTATGCCTATGGCAAATCTACTGTAAACGGTGGTGCAGGGAATGATTATATCTTCACAACCGGTAGTGCTAATCGTCTTTACGGTGAGGAAGGCAATGATACCATTTTGGGAGGCAGCGCCAATGACACAGTGGATGGCGGCGTCGGAAATGACTCGCTGCGAGGGGGAAGCGGTAATGACCACCTGTATGGCGGCAATGGCAACGATACCCTTTATGGTGATAACGGCAATGACTATATTAGTGCATCTGCTGGCAACAATAAGCTGTATGGCGGGAATGGCAATGATACGCTGAGCACAGGAGGATATGGCAGTAATTACCTTGATGGAGGCTTGGGTAATGATCATCTTAGTGTAAATGCGGGCAACAATCGTCTTTTGGGCGGTACTGGCAATGATACGCTGGGTGGTGGCTCTGGAAATGATACACTGGATGGCGGTCTTGGCAACGATATGATTTTTGGCTATCGAGGCAATAATGAACTCAAAGGCGGCCAGGGAAAAGACAGTCTCTATGGTGGTGTGAATGGCGCAGGCGTGGATAAGTTCTGCTTTGGCAAAGGCGATGGTATGGATTGTATAGGCCAAAGCGACAAGAAAGATATTGCCTATTTGTACAACGTTATGGGGATTAACCAGGTGAACTTCTCCATCAAGGCAGGGAACCTGGTCATGAAACTGAATAACAGTGATACCTTGACGGTCAATAATTGGATGTCATCGAGTACGAATCAAATCAACACGGTACAGTTGGGGAGTGGCCTTAAATATACGTTAGGAAAATCCGGCAATCGGGTGACGGTAAAGCGAGTATAAAGTTTATTGGTCAGGCAAGGGACGAACTTTAAGGGAGTCCCTTGCAGTATTATCATAAGGATTTGTTCGATATGGGGAGGAAAGAAAAATGGCAGTAAAGTTACCGAGCAATGTGACAAGTGATGGAAGAACGTTATATATTGCCTCGTATGATGGGATTTTTGATTTAGGAATCTATGCTCCGCGTGAAACGGATATTGATGCCAGTGAATCCTACAAGAATTTGGAGATTTATGGGGATGCTCGTCAGAATACAATTTGGGCAAGTAAAGGCGAATCAACCGTATATGGTGGAGAGGGAAATGATACGTTATATGGCGGTTCTGGGCATTCATCACTATATGGAGGTATGGGTAATGATGCCTTGCTTGGCGGCACGGGAGAAGATGTATTCTATCATAGTGTTGGCGATGGAAATGATACGATTTGGAACTATGACAGTAATAAGGATAGTATATTTTTGAAGACAGGGTATATCAAAAGTGCAACCTTGAAGGGAAACGATGTCGTGTTGAATCTTGATTCTGGTTCGTTGACAATGAAACAGGCGAAGGGGAAGAAGATTACAGTCAAAACACCAACAACAAGTTATACTCATATCTATGATAATGATACCAAAGGCTATAGAACAGTTTTGAGTGGTAATGGGTATATATTCACAATGGATGAAAAATTGCATGCAGCTAATATAGATGCTACGAATGCGATTGATATGACAATTTATGGTGATAAGAGAGATAACAAGATATGGATGGGAGAGCGTTATGGTAGAAATGATCATAATCATGTTTATGGTGGAAGAGGAAATGATGTGATTTATGGTGCAGGAAGTACGGATACTTATTATTATTATCTAGGTGATGGTAATGATACCATTTACAACTATGAGAGTGATAAAGATAAAATTTTTCTAAAATCTGGTTATATTAAACAATCTACTGTCAAGGGGGCAGATGTTATATTACAGTTGGAATATGGTAGTATAACCTTAAAAAATACTAAAGGAAAAAAAGTGGAGATTCAAACACCGACAGCTACTGTTTATAATATCTATGACAATGATACCAAAGGCCATAGAACAGTTTTGAGCGGTAATAAAAATACTTTTACAATGGATGAAAAATTGCATGCAGCTAGTATAGATGCTACAGATACGAGCGATATGACAATTTATGGTGATAACAGAAGTAATAATATTTGGTTAGGTTCATGGTATACAATTGATACAAATTATGCATATGGCGGTAGAGGAAATGATGTTTTTTATGGTTCTAAAGGCAAAGATAATTATTACTATTATTTAGGAGATGGTAATGACACTATTTACAACTATGAGAGCAATAAAGATAAAATTCATCTTAAATCAGGCACTATCACTGGTTTTTCCATAAAAGGAAACGATGTTACATTAAAAATCGGTTCAGGCAGTATTACCGTAAAAGGTATGAAGAAAAGGGATATTACTATAGTGGATGCCCAGGGAAAGGAAACTACCCGTAAATTTTATTCAGCAGATTTACCGAAAGGGGTTAGTGTAAATCTGCAAGAAACATCCATGACTTTGAAGTCTCCCTTTGTTGGCATGCTGGATGTTCGTCAGTATGCATCTTCTATTAAAACAGTAAGTGCTGCCAGCAATGCGAATTATGTTGCGATTTATGGCAATGACCAAAATAATACGATTACGGCTGGCCGTGGAGGCAGTGACCTTTATGGCATGAAAGGCAATGATGTGCTGGCAGGTGGTGCCGGCAAGGACGTATTTTGGTATGCTGATGGAGATGGCAGTGATACCATTAAGAACTATACCAGCGGAAAAGATGCTGTACGAATCTATAAAGGAAGTTTGTCCGGTGCTGTAGTTTCGGGTAAAGATGCAGTGCTGAAAGTTGGCAATGGCTCAATCAAATTGGTGGGGGCAGCAGGGAAAAAGGTTTCCGTTGTTAATTCCAACAATCAAACTACCTTGCATGTTTTCGGTACAAAAGATAAAAATACAACATGGAGCTATACGAAAGGTTATGGATACCACGGAGCGAATAAGACGGATACATTGAAGGTT
>CADAAS010000049.1 GCA_902785885.1 Pseudoselenomonas ruminantium | reverse complement strand
GTCATCTTTGTGAGCAGATAGAGGCGGACAGCACCCACATCCACGAAAATCTCCAACCTTTTCTGACGGAGGATAGGGAGCTGAAACAGGAATTCATAGACTATGAACGGTGAGCACGATAGAAGGGAGAAACACGATGAACCGAGCGGAAGCATTGGGCAATGAGCGGGTCCGTGTGCCGGTCCGGGCACAGTACGTGATCTACAAGAAGGACGATCACATGGACGCCGCCTTTACATACAACGAGATGACGATCAGGACGCTGGCGAAGTTCCTGGTGGAATTCAGGACTATATGAACGAGATCCAGAAAAATGGGGACGAAGACGGACTTCTTCGACTGATTGACACGATTGTCAGCAGAAGTTATGGCGAAAGAGACAAGGATGACGGTAGCTTTACCAAGATTGGCAAGAATGGTCGTCCTCTTTATGAAAAGTTCGTCAATACTGATGCTTATTTTCCCTCATAATCAGCCAAGGACGGCGAAATCATCGCCGCCTTAAAGGAACGCACTTCGTAATCGGCCATGCCGCCTGCGTAATACACATCTTCCCGCAGGATTTCGTCCACGGCTTCGCGGGTTTCTGCGCCCGTAATCATAATCCCGGCCATCTCTTTGTCGGTATACGGCCCCACCAGCAGGAAATCGCCCTGCTCAAAATGCTTGGTAAACCAGGCAATATGCTGCTTAAAGAGCTCCTCGCCCTTGCCTGCCGGAATCTTGTCTGCCTTTAACACCTGATTGATGATAAACATAATTCTTCCCCCTTACAAATTCTTGCCCGTTTCATAGGCTTCCTGCATGGCTGCCGATTCGCGAATGGCACCGGGTGCCAGAGCGGAAGTGCCGATAATGGCACCTGCATTGCGCACGCCCACTTGATTGAATTCCTTGAAACAGCCCACATACATAGCAAAATCCGAGAGGATATTGGCCATGAATTTCTTATCCGGCACGCCGCCCAGGGTAAGCAGATAAAAATCCTTGTCTTTCAGAATAGGCAGCAAGGGATAGGTACGGTCCAGGAACCGCTTCATAAGCCCGGTCCAGGTAAAGTAATAGAGCGGGGACGCCAATACAATGACATCCGCAGCCTTTACCTTTTCGAGCACTTCGGCCATATCGTCCTTCTGCACGCAAGTGCCGCCATTATTGTGGCAGGCACGGCAGCCATAGCAGTCACCGAACGTCTTATCCCGCAGTTCTACTTTCTCCGTCTCATGCCCGGCTTCCTGCGCGCCGCGGATAAATTCGTCCGCCAGGATTCCCGTGTTGCCATTTTTTCTCATGCTGCCATGAATAACTAAAACCTTCATCGTCTTCTCTCCTTACACATACGCATTATCACGAAAAGATTGATTCTTGCGAATTTTGGCAATATATTTTTGCCAGCCATTGCCTTTTTGCCAATTCATTGTCCAAAGCGTCCTTTTTGCCCAGCAAGGCCTTCGCCGGAACATAGGGGAAATCACTGCCATAGAGCAAATGACCTTCATCGGTAATCTTCAGCAGCATATCCATAGCCTCCGGCATGGGGTCGCCGGCCAAATCATAATAAAGCTGCTTCATGCCCGCTTCCATATCCACCGGCTTCATCATCTGCATGCCTGCCAGCATGGCAAACATCGCCTTGGCCCGCTGTTTCATATAGGGCAGGAAGGAACCGCAGTGCGGCACGACCAGACGAACCTTCGGATAACGCTCCAGCATGCCGCTGGCCAGCAGGTTGACCACAGCTCGCGTGGTATCGGCAGGATATTCAAACAGCGCCATGACCTGCCCTGTCACCGTCCCTTTGCGGGGAAGCTCCCTTGCCGGGCTGGGATGCAGGATAATCAGCGCCTGGCGGCTGTTTAATTCTGCAAAGACCGCTTCCCAACGTGCATCGCCCAGATAAATGCCCCCGGCATTGCTCGGAACTTTCACGCCCAAAGCCCCCAGCTTATCCATCGCATACCTTATCTCTGCAATGCTGCCCTCACTGCTCGGAAAGGGCAGGGCTGCCACAAAGCCAAATTTATCCGGATACGTGCGGCAAAGGGCGGCGGTTTCCTCATTGATTTCTCGCGCTACCTCACAGGACAGCTTTTCATCCCCGTTATAGATATGCGGTGTTGCCGGCGACAGCACCGTATAATCAATCTGGGCCTGCCGCATAAACTCCAAATGCGCTTCTTCCGACCAGGCGGGCAAAGGATAGCCTTCCTCAGCCGCCGCATCAATGCCGAGCTTTTTTAACCCCTGCACAAAGCTCGGTAAAATCGCATGGGCATGCACATCAATCTTGCGCCCGGCAGGGAGCGCTTCCCTGCCGGCTGCCATTGCCGTCTTTTCCTGCATAGCACCCAGCCCCCAAAGGGCAAAAGCCCCGCCAATACCTGCTTTGAGAAAATCACGCCGTTTCAATGTATCCCTCCTCAATTCACGCCTAACAGCTTTCGCAGACAATTATAGGAAATCTCATAAATGGACAGATACTTATAATCCACGCCCGCTTCGGCCATCGCTTTTTTCTGTTCCTCCGTCACCACGGCATAGGGATAAATCCCATAGATAAAGGGAAAATACGCATAGATAAAGCTCTGCTTGGCCACCTCATTCATTTCCGGGCAAAACTTGTCCAGGCAATGACGCACCGCCTGCATGGACTTGCCATACGAACGCTTGAACTCCACCAGATTCTCATAGCGGCTGTTCCCTTCCATATCAAAATGATTCATGGAGAGAAGCTTCAACAGCCGTGAACGCTTTTCCAGGGAGCGGGACAAGGCAGCCGCCAGTTCATCATGGCTTAACGACTCATGCGCAGACAGCAGCTGCTCCAAGTCAGCCACCCACAAATCATACTCTCTCTGCATCAGCGCAAGAAAGATTTCTTCCTTCGTATTGAAATAGTTGTAAATGGCCGTGCGGTTAAAGGTCGTCACCTTGCCAATCTCCTTGAGCGTGATATCCTTAAAATTCATCGTCTCATAGAGCTTGGCACAAGCATCAATAATCTCTTCCCGCCGCGCGAGCAGCACTTCTTCTGAAACCTTTGGCATAAAGAGCCTCCTGCAATTTATTTTCTTTAAAATGACATCGTGTAACTTATGTTAATTGCATTATAGCGGTAAAATGACACAATGTCAATATAATCCATAAAAAAATTCGCCACGCTTTTCGTGACGAATTTTGACCCTCTTACAAATTTTTCGCGCCCCAATCCGCAACCTGCTGATACAAAGGCACAGCTACATGGTATTCCTTTCCCAGCTCAACCACACGATTCACGAGTCCGGCAAATTCCGAATTGCCGCCCCGCTGAATATCCCGTTGCATGGACATCGTAGAGCCCGCCTTGAGCGCGTCCATGATTTTAAGCCCTGTTTCCACCAGATTGACGGTAAACGTAATTCCCATGACTTTGCCCAAGGCTTCCACTTCCTTGATTAAGCCAATGAACAGTTCGCGCTCCTGGCCATCCACCTGAAACTTTTCGCTCGTGGCGTTAAAATATGCTCCCGCTGCTGCCGCAGGCGAAACAAAGGCAAATTTTTGCAGGGCATCACGGATGATATTATCGCTGAAATGCGCGCGGATTTCCGCCTTTTGCATAACCGTTTCCAGTTTCTGCGCTTTTTCAAGCAAGCGAACTTCCTGCTGTGGACGGTAGCCAAAAATCACCCGCAGCATCTTATCCGACTGGTAGATAACCCCCGGCGAGGCAATTTCGCCCATGACATAGATACAGCCATCCAGACAGGTGAGTTCCGGCAGTTTCTCCTGCATCACGCCGCCCGTACCGAACACGTTGAGCACCGGTACGATGAGTACCTCTGCATTCATCTTTTCCCTGGCAAAGGCAATGGCATCGTCGATATTATAGTATTTTACACAGACCAGCAATACTTCCGGCATATCTGCATACTCTTCTGCTGTACAGGCCTTTACCTTCTTTATCTGCTCCGTGCCCCGATGATTGGTTCGCAGGGTAAGCCCCTTTTCCTGTATCGCTGCCAAATGCGCCCCGCGGGCAATCACCGTTACCTCATTTCCGGCCATAGCCAGATACGCTGCCAGAACTCCGCCGGTGCCCCCGGCACCAAAGATACAAAATTTCATTGCCTTTGCCTCCCCTATAAATAACTAAAATTCTATGCAGTATCTCTCCAGCTTCTTACTTATATAGGTATTTTTTCTCCAGCTTTGCCAAGGTTCCGTCCATTTTCAGTTCTGCCAGAACAAAATTGATGTAGTTCAAAAACTCCTGATCGCCTTTTTGCATAAGTATGCCGCAGGAATGACGGGTGAAGGGTGCTTTCATCAGCGGAGCCGCCAATTTGTCATTCAATTCAATATACCGGGCGGCCTCCACGGTTTCCGTTATCATGATGTCAGCGTTGCCCTCCGCCACCTGCCGGGGAATATCGGCATTTTCCTGATGAACAATCAGTTTGGCCTTTTTAAGATTTGCATGGGCGAATTTTTCATTGGTGCCGCCGGGATTGATCATGACACGCACCTCCGGCTTGTCAATATCGGCAAGGCTTTGATATTTCTTGGCGTCGCTTTTCCGGCACAGAATGGTTTTGCCGAAAACACCTTCACCATAGGCATCCGACATGGCCATGGTCTTGGCTCTTGCATAGTTTCTGGAGATGCCGCACAGGGCGATATCAAATTTTCCAGCTAACGTATCTGCGGTAAGGGTTGGCCAGCTCGTGGGAACATACTCGATTTTCACGCCCAAAGAGTCGGCAATCAGCTGCGACAGCTCGGCATCAATGCCTTCGTAAGCACCTGTCTGGGGATTTCGATAGGACATCGGAATGTAATCACCTGTTGTCCCAATACGAATAGTACCTCTGGCGGCAATATCTTCCAAATGCCCGGCAAAAACCGTTCCGACGGTCAATAGTATCAGCATAGCCCAGCAAAGAAAAATACGTATCGTTCTGTTCATAAAATCATTCCTTCCTCACGGATAATTTTCTAACAATATTGCTATTCGCTCTATTGCCTGTTTTTCCCTGTAAAATTTTCCAAAAAGTTCCGCAAAGCAGCTGCCGCCGGTGACAAATGACGCCCATGCGGAAATACCAGCAGCAGCGACACGCCAGCACCGGCAGCCACATAACCCAGGATGGTTTCCATTCGGGTAAATCTTTGCCGGATATGCGGTGAAAAACCTTCACGCGCGCAAGCATGATAGACCGAATCCGCGAAGTTTTGCCCCATATCCAACAGGAAAAAATCCTCCTGCTGAAAATCCTTCAGGCCGACTTCTTCTGCTGCAGCCAAGGGATGGGTATTGCTGCAAACAAGCACCAGCTTATCTGCGCCCAACGTTAATGCTTTATAGCTGTCATCCAGCAGACTGCTACTGCGCAACACAGCTAATTCCACCAACTCACCATCGAGCATACGCAGGATTTCCTCTCCCCTATCCTCAACAAGGTTGAGCTGGATATGGGAATTTTTTTCTTGAAAAGCCAATAGCTTTGTATGCAGCCCATACTGCGAAAGTACAGGAATCGTTCCTATATTCAAGGTCGCCGTATAAGGTGTTTTATCGTGCAGGCGCCGCAGGACAGAGTCTGCGTTACCTGCCGCCCAAAGCACTGGATGCTGATGCCGCCAATAATCCTACAGCCAGCAAGCAGGAAGTACAGATGACCAAAGAGGAAATCGCCATTTCCAAGGTGCTCAAAGATGCTTTCCCGGCCTACGTCAATAGCCTGCAGCTAAAAGATGAACAGGGAAATCTGCCGACTTTGGATAAATAAACATTACCGAGCACTGAATAGTTTCAAAGACCTCCCCTTTACCGCAAATTTTGATACAAAATAACGATGCCCCCCCTATACTCGATTAACGATGAACCCGCTTGCCCACACTTTCTTTGCATGAGGGAAATTCGCTGCCGCTTCTTGCAAGTCTGCTTCAACTTGAGAGAGGGGTGCGACACGAAAAGGATAGCCGTCATAAAAATTGCAAAATGTACAATTGTTGTGCGTACACCCTACTGTTACTTCAACAAAGATGCTGTCCGCGTCTGTTTGCGGACGTACAATCGGACCATGATAGTGCATGATGATTCCTCCGACACATACTGTTTGGCAAACAAGATATTTATGTTAAATCATGCGGAGATTTTCCCGCCGAGAACGCAAGCCTTTTTCTCCGAAACGTCGAAAGATAGTTTCCAGAGTATCGAGCATCTTTTGCTTGTCATTCGGCAATTGCCCATAGATAGGCGTGATGATGGAAGCATTGGTCGCATCTATGGTCGTTTCTATCGTCAATTTACGCAAAAACGTCTGAAGTTCTTCAATTCGTTCGGTTTCCGTGGCTTCAACAAAAGTACCGTTTTTCACATCTTCCATGAGCGGAGTATCGGGAAAAAGAGTAAGCCCTGCCGCCATGACCCGAAACGGCGTGAGCTGGTTGATAACATCTGCTGTTTTTTCCGCATGGGAAAGACCGTAGCCGTGCCCGCCAAGACCACTCAGGAAAATGACGGCATAATCCATGCCTGCCTCCGTCAGTTTTCCCAGCTGCTCCACGATATCCTTTGCTTCATAACCTTTGTTCATGCGTTTTAACACAGCATCATCGCCGGATTCAATGCCAAATACGAGACGGTCATACCCCATCCGGTGAAGTTCTTTGATTTGCTCAACCGACTTGTTCTTTACGCTGTCCACACGCCCATAGCCTCCGATGGACTGGACAAAAGGCAGGTATTCGTGGATAAGCTCGGCAACGGTTTTCAGCTTATCGAAAGTCAGCAGGAAGGGGTCGGCGCCCTGCAGCCAGATGCGTGGGAAAGATACGCCATACTCCTTGAGTTCCTGCAAATCCTCTTTGACCTCATCCAATGGCGATACGCCAAAGGGCGCATCCTTGTAGTAGGTGCAGAACCGGCAGTCATTATGGGAACAGCCGGACGTTATTTGCAGGAAAACACTGTTCGCCTCATAAGGCGGACGTACAACGGTACTGGCAAAATGCATGATACAACACTCCTTAATAAATCTATATATCGCTTTTTTTAGATATAAATATTTCTTAAAAAAGGGCAGTTGATTCTGCCCTTTCACAGATTGCTCTTGACATACTCGCCAAATTCACGGATTGTTTCTTCATTGCGTTGGTAGTATGTCCACTTGCCTATGCGCTCGGCTTTCAATAGCCCAGCACGCTGAAGAATGTCAAGATAATGGGACACCGTGGACTGGGAAATCCCCGCTTTATCCTGAATGCTGCCGACGCACACGCCTCCTGTCCATGCGCAACCATCCGGCAGATGCAGTCCTTGCGGTGGGAAATGCTTTTCCGGCTCCTTCAGCCATTCCATGATATTCAGGCGTGTCTCATTCGCCAAGGCTTTGTAAATTTCTAATGTGTTCATGCCCATATTATATCTTATTTTCGCGATATGTCAATGATTTTTTGTAACAACTTCGGCAAAACATTTTTATCGCGCGGAAAGTCTGGCTTCTCCATGATGGGTAATATAACCTGCCGCAAGGAACAGGAAACTTGTGCCAAGACCAAACAGCCTCCTTCCCCCAGCTCTGGACCAATACGAAATCCCGGAAAAATACAGTTCTATTCCAGCACACTTCATTTGGCGAAAAAAAAGCAACCGAAATCTCACATTAGAGAAATTTCGATTGCTTTTAGGGATATAAAGATTAACGAATATATATCTATTTTATTATGCGTCTAATGATACATTAACCTTTTCTGCATGAGTATTATGCTGTCCTTTTGCTATAAAATATTTACTTCATATATTCTTCCATGACCAATCCTGCACCGCTGATTTTTTTCGCTGTCTCCTGGCCAACATAGCGGAAATGCCAGGGCTCATAACTGTATCCCGTGATACTTTCCCGCCCCTGCGGATAGCGCAGGATGAAACCATAGTCCGCCAGCAAGGGGTGTATCTGCGCAAAAATTTCCTTCTGCGCTATCATTTCATCGTTATCATCAATAATCTTTCCATCCACGACCAGACAGATATCTACAGCCAGCCCCGTGTGATGTTCAGAATACCCCGGAACGGCTACATACTGCTTCACATAGTCAGCCCCATACTTTTGGGTAAATTCAGCCACGATTTCCTTTTGGCGGGCAACACTCCGATAGACAGAATCCAGCTCTATCTGAATTCCCTTTTGCTTTACTGCTGCACGCAGCTGCTCAAAATGACGATAGGTTTCCGGCTCAATCTGAAATTCCCTTCCAAACGAATTCTTTACCGTTATCAGCGGCAGTTTTGCCTCGTAATCATCCGGCAGCTTATGGGTTTTATTGACGAAAACCATATAATCTACCGACTTATCCTTGGCTGCAAGCTCCTTTTTCGCAGGGGACGGTGCTGCCGTGCGCTTTATGTCCTCTCCATATATCGTCTTGAAATCATCCCGCATGGAAATGGTGTTCCAGCCGTTTTGCGCAGCAAGCTGCCGGCATTTTTCGGCTTTATCCATATCGCCCAATTCCCGCGCCTGGTCATCACAGAGAACAAAGAAGGCAGCGCTTTTGTATTTATTCCCGCTGATGGCATAATTTAACATACTGGCATCATCTTTGGAATTGCCAAAGGCCAACACCGGCTGCTTGCCAATTTCCCGAGCAATAGCTGTCACCTTATTCATCTGCAGGTTTTTGTGTTGGAAGCCGCCACGTACCAAATAATCATCATGACGATACATGTATTTTAGCCCATCGGTATCCCCCTGATGGGCCGCCAAAATTTCCATATCCGTGCCAATGATATTTCCTTCCCGAATCGCGAGCATATCCGAAACAAGCTGGCGCACGAGCTGACGTTCGGAGCCGGAGACAACATATACCGCAAACTTATTGGCCTGCAAGTATTTGATGACCTCGACCATCGGCAGATAAAAGGCCTCGCCCCAGGCCATATTGCTTAATCCTTCCACCGGCTTGCCCATAAAGTTTTTCACATACGCATTAAATTCCGGCGCCGTCATCCCATTAAAGACCGAAGCAAAATGCGGGGTACTGCTGCCCGGCTTGCTGACAGCAGACTTGTCCTTGAGCCACGCCTCAAGATTCCGCGCAAATTTTTCATCATCTGCCTGCGGGGTAAACGTCTTATCATGAAGTGTACGGTCAACAATCAACATCTGCGACAGATAATAGGGTGCCGTCTCACAAAGAATCGTGCCATCCATATCAAACACCGCTACGCGGTCTTTTTCCGGAATATAATTTTTGCTGCTTTTATTCGTAATGTCCTTCACATAATTCGTAAGGGCCTGATAAGAGGCAGCATCCTTATTCCAATACTGAAAGTTGCTCCCCTTCTGATTCACGGCAATCTGGCTGATTTCCGCACGGCTCGCCGCCCCAGCCTCATAGGCAAAACTACAGCAGACCATAGCCGACAATGCACCAATCAACAGTTTTTTCTTGAACGATTTCACCATATCACGCCTTCCTATTCGTAAAAATACCATTAGTTATATTCGCTATGATACCTGCTTTTACCTGCTTTATCCGAATAAATTACTGTCCTCCACCAGAAAGTAATTCCAGAAGAATTTGGACATTCTCCGTGCTGTACTCAACCTGTTCCGACCAGCGGCGCATGGACTCACCCAAATGCCCGGTAAAACAATACGTCAGATAGATAAAATCGGCATTCAGCTGGGCATAGGAAAGCACCGTTCCCCAGCCATACTGCGGCACATGCTCCAACGCACGATAAAGGATGTATTGATAGACGCGGCCAAAAACCTGCGGCACTTCAACGCCAACCGCAAACTGTTCGGAACGCAGACGCGCCAGTTGCGCCGTCCACTCTGCGTCAATCGGCTCTGTCTTTTGCAGGCAGTCAAGCACAAAAGCGGCATCATCAGCCGTTAGGCCTGCCTGATAGCATAAATCCTCGTCACTTGCCGGCAGCGACAGTCGCTGCAACAGTTCAGTGAGCGACAAATTCTCGCCGTTTTCCATTTTGAAACATAACGGCGCGGTATCCGCTAATAATAACTCGCAACTTTTTTCACAGCTAAGCCCCACACCAGCCAGTTCATAATCGCCCAAAGTCACGAAAAACCGCGGATGGTTCGTACAAATATCACAAAGTATGGACTCATCAGCCGTGCGGATAAGTTCACATAAACCATCCTCACACAGGAACGGGCAGCGATTCCCCGTACCCAGACGAAATTGCCAAACGCCATCGACTTCAACGATATTCTGCCGGATTTTCCCGCCCAACGCCCCTTCAAGCTGCTGATATTTGGCCGCTGTCGATTCGTCAATATCAATTTCCCAGCCAGCACAGCAGGTATGCTGACATTTGTCGGCCTTACAGCAAAAATCCGCATAAAAATCAGGATATATTGTAGAAAAATGCAAAATAAAACTCCTTTAATCATCCTATTACACAAGGTATCGGTATATTATATCACATTTTACCATACGTTTATGGACATCCTCCCCAAATTCACTTAAACCAAGGCCGCACAAAAAACCTCCAAAGGCAAAACTGCCTTCGGAGGTACCTTTCACCACATCCGCCGCAGAGTAACCGCACACATCACATCCCGGTCATGCCTACCGCGTTCCAGGACAGCGTCACCAGACAGCGTCCACCCTGGTGAAAATTCGGTTTCACCAGTCAGCGACAACAGCAGATGCGTCTTATCCTGCTGCCCACGCATCTCATACGCCGTTGGTCCGCCGCCGGCATAGCCGAAGGTCACACGGGGATTAGCCCCACTGAACGCACGTCTAAAGCCTGCCCGCATCGCATAGCTTCCCTTGTTCAGGCAGCGCTTAAACTCTACGCCCAGCCCTGCAGCGAAATAGGTGTTGGCCGCGCTGTTCACTTTTTGCCCCAATGCACCCACACCATTTTCCGTATAGCCGTCCTGCCACAGGCGGGATAACTGCATATTCAGATAAGGGCTTACATGCCAGGCAGCCACTTTATGGGCCTGCAGGTCATATTTGTACTCGCCTCCCAATTCCAACAGGTGACTGCTGTAATCGGCTGTGGCTGTGCCAATGCCCGTTATCCCACGGCTCAGGTCATTGTTCAGCCAGCCATGGCTCAGGTACACGAAACCTTCATGCGGGCCGCCTTTATAGCCGCCATATATCCCCAAGCGCGTATCCTTTAACTTGCTGCTGGCTGCCCCTGCGGCAAAGGAGCTGCTTCCATGGCTGACAAAGCTGCCAGCACGCCAGTTTTTCCCCACTTCCTTGTCATAGCCCAACGCCAGCGTCGTGCCGTGATAACGGGCACCGCCTTTTAATTCGCCCCAATTCTTTCCCGTCTTGAACCAGATATTATTGTCCATTGGCTGATCGAATTGTGCCTGCACCTTCAGCCCATCATGATTTTCTGTCTTTTTTTCCCCGGTTAATTTTGCGGCAGGAACAGGAACCTCCACCGTTTTTCGGGCAAAAGCCTCCGTCAGCCGGGAGGAAAGCAGATGGCTGGTCATCGTGTTCTTTTGGGCAATGGCCATGCCCTGTACGGCATTTGGCGAAGAAATATCCGCCAGCGCACCGGCAGCATCTTGCGAACCCATGGCAAATAACTTTTGCAGCTCTGCCTGTTGGAATTTTTCCTCGCCCATGCCTTCATACATCGTCTTCACGCCATTAAACGCATCATTTACGACAGCATCTGCAGTACCTAAATTATTCGCGGCCTCCATTTCTGCAGTCACTGTATTGCCGCTGACTTTGCCCTTCACACTGAGCAGAGGGGCAACAGGGATGGCCGTATCCGCATTGGCCACTCTGCCCTCAACCTTCTTTGCCTGCAGGACAGCATGTGTTTCTCCGGGCATCATATCCAATGCCGTAACCGTTGACCCATCAATATAGGCATCGCCGCTGACGATAATCTGCCCGCCCTTGCCGCCGCCATAGGCCTGCAACCTGCCATTGGAGGACAGATTGCCGTTAATCGTCATATTTTCATCAGCCGAGGCAGCACCGATAGTCCCCGCATTAACCACATAACCTGTTGTCACATCTACCGGAAAATCCGTATGCATCTTGCTGCTCATGTCATTTACCGTATATGTGCCGCCCAAAAGTGCCGCATCTGCTGCCACCTGTACACTTGCCACGTTGGCTGTGCCGCCATAAGCAAGCACTCCGGACAGGACATTCATCTTCATATTGTCCACACCGGTAATATTGCCATTATAGCTCATATCCGCATTGAAATTCACATTGGTCACCAAATCAGGAATATAAACATCATAGCGATAAGCACTATTGTTATACTGAATGGCCAAAACATCCGTGCCATCACCTTTTACGCCATCATAGATTTTTTCACATTCCGTTGCACCAAAATGTTTCCAGTCCGATGTGATGTTTCCCTGAATACTCGCACCTTTATTGATGTTAATATTGTTCACCCAGGCGTTCCTGCCAATATAGATGGCATTTTCACTGCCGGCCAGTGTCCCGGACAGGTTATAGTCATTCACCAAAGCACCTTTTAACTCATCTTTATTGACATTGTAGGTATCTGCATCCATATCTGACAGGGGAAGATTTTGGGCTTCTACGATTGCTCCGGGATTTGCTGAATTGCGGCCCTGAACCGTTCGGATATAGCGGATATACGAGCCGCGATACTCATCCCGGGCACCGTTGGAACTGGAGCCAAAATCAAAACGCACGCCGGTTCCTCCTTCCCCCAAAGCAGTAACCGTACCAGCCTGTTCTACCGTATGGCCACTGCCATAGGTTACCATCAAGCCTGTAGCACTCGGACCGTCAGCACGAATTTCGGTATTTCCCGGCACAATCAGCGTATTGCCTGTACCATCTACCCGAACGCCTGCAGCCCCTGTGCCCATGGTCAATATATTTGCATTCTGCGTTACTGTGTTATTCGAACCATAAATATGCAGGCCAATACCTAAAGGCACCACGCTGTAAGCATTATCCAGATAGGCCGTGCCTTCATCATTGCGCTTAAAATAGCCCTGCTCATTTACGATACTTTGGCCATTGCCATAGATGGAACGGCCAAAATAGGCCCGACGGTCCAGCTGATAGCCCAAATCCTGCATAACCGCCAGTTCCACCTCCAAAAAAGAGGTATAGTTGGTATAATCACGATGGCTCATCATGCCGGCAGTTTGCAAATGCGACCCATCAAAGGTATAAACGCCCTTTTTCTCGCTTTCTTCCCAACCATTTAC
>CADAAS010000048.1 GCA_902785885.1 Pseudoselenomonas ruminantium | reverse complement strand
CCACGAAAGTCTCATATCCATGGGGCAATGTATCAATAAACTCTGCCGCCCCAGCAAGGGTCGCCGCCCGCACCACATCTTCATGCGTGGCATTGGGCACGGCAATTTTGATATTTTCCTCGATGGTGCCGGAGAAAAGCATGCTGTCCTGCAGCACCACGCCAATCTGGCGCCGCAGCCATGCTGGTTCCACCTGCGCAATGTCCACGCCATCCACGCGGATACGGCCAGTATCCGGAACATAAAGGCGCTGAATCAGCTTGGTCAGCGTACTCTTGCCGGAACCGGAACGCCCAACAATTCCCACCCGCAAGCCGGCAGGAATCCCCAAATTCACATCATCCAGCACCTTGCGGCTGTCCTTGCGATAGGAAAAGGAAATTCCCTGCAGTTGAATGTCCCCCGTGATACTGGGCAGCGTTGTCCGGCTCGGGCTCCATGCAGGTTCCTTTTCCTCGTCCATGATATCGCCCAGACGGGCCATGGAAACGCGTGCCTGCTGAAAGTACTGCCAGGCATCGACCAAGCGCATAACGGGGGCGATAAGCTGCCCGGCAATCATCTGGAAGGCAATCAGTTCACCTACCGTCATTTCATGCTCCATAACGCGCAAAGCCCCTACCCACAGGATACCCAAGGAAAAAATCTGTTGCAGGAACATGCCAATGGAACTTGCCACCAATGTCAGCTTCACCACGGAGAACACCGACATCACATAACGGGAAAGCATTTCCTCATAACGGTTGACGAATGTCTCTTCCACGGCACTGTTCTTTACCGTGTGAATGCCCGTAATGGTTTCAATCAGGAAGGACCGATTCTGTGCCCCCACCAAAAAGCGATTATTAATCAATCGCTTGTAGATCGGTGCCGCCAGCACATTGAGCAGTACAAAGCAAGGCAGAATAACGAGCACCACCAGGCTGAGTTCCCTGCTGTAATAAAACAGTACCGCCAGGTAAATAAGGGCAAAGACAATATCCAGCACAATGGTCAGCGAAGACCCCGTCAGGAAATTGCGCAAATTCTCCAGTTCCCCTGCACGGGAAACCACATCCCCCACCTGCCAGCGGTCAAAATATTTGGCTGGCAGGCGCATGATTGCCTGATACAATCGGCTCCCCAAGGTAGCATCCATCTTGCTGGTGATATTGGTAAACACATAACTGCGCAGCCCGGACATCCACTGCTGAAACAACGTGGACAGTATCATGCCGACAAGCAGGATATCCAGCGTATCCACGCTGCGGTGCACCAGCACCTTGTCAATGATAACCTGGGTAAACAAGGGCGATGCCAGCCCTAAAAGCTGCAGCAAAAAGGAAATCACAAAGACATTGCGCAAAAAACGTCCGTATTTGGCGATAACCGGCACAAACCAATTCCAGCCGAAACGCTGCGAGTCCGCATCATGCTGCTCCGCTTCGCTTAATTCAAAACGGCGGGTAAATAGAATTACCGTTCCGGAAAAATCTGCATAAAGCTTTTCCGGCTCAGCCAGCATAGGTTCCATGGATACGCGGGTATCATGGATAATCAACCCCCCGGATTTCTCATCCCGCCCTCGCAGGACTACGAAATTTCCCTGTTTCATCTTCATCATCAATGGCAGGGGCATCTTTCCCAAATGCTCCACCGTGATGTTTTCCCTGCAGCTGGCCCGCAGGTGCAGGTCATGAGCAGCCTTAAGAATAGTGGTTTCGTTTACCCCGCCTTTTTCCAATGCATATCCTCGCTCCAACTGCTGCAGATCTGCCGGAATCTGAAAACACTTAGCCAGAATAACCAGCGAGCGTAAGCCTGTATCAATCATTTCTGCCATGCTCAACGCTCCCTCAATGCTTCACTCTTATACTGCCGGAAAGGATCGAGGAAGTAATCAATAATGCGTTTTTGCTTGATTTTCACTTCCGCCGTCACATGCATCCCCGGCCCCAGCTTGGAAGATTCACCAAAGATATCCCAGCTGTCCTGCTTGATTTTCAGCCTCAACCGATACTTCTCATAGGTAGCAGGATCTTTTTCATCGCTTGCTGCATCTGGGCTGATATCTTCCACCGTGGCCTTAACCACACCAAACTTCTGGAAATTATAGGTCTGCACCTTTACTTCTGCTTCCTGCCCATTCCGGATAAAGCCAATATCCTTGTTATCAGCCCAAACCTCAAATTCCAGTTCAGCATCATTCGGCACAATCATCATCAGTGCCTGTGCATCCGTTACAATCCCGCCTAAGGTATGTACAGCCAGATTATAAACCCGGCCATCGCAAGGTGCTTCTATCGTTGTAAGACTGGCATCCTCCTCGGCCTTCTTGATCTCTTCCTCAAAAGCATAGTATTGCTTGCGCGCCTCAACCAGCGAGGTCATTACATCCTTTTTATAAGTTTCATCCACGCTGTTGAGCTTGCGCTGGGCCTCATCCATCTCTGCCTGCGCCTGTTTCAGCGTATCCTGCTGAGCATACATATTCTGCTCCAACTCAATGCGCTGGGATTTCTGCTCCAATAACTGGAACTCAGCAACAGCATTTTCTGCCAGCAGGGTCTGCAGCCGGCTTTCTTTCTCAGCCGCAATTACATACATACCGCGATATTTTTCATAACCTTCTTTGGCTGCCTGCAATGCGGCCTGTTTCTGCGCTACCGTAGCGCTTGCTGCATTGTAATCCGCCTTGTACTGCCCTTGACGGCTTTCATAAAGAAGGCGCTCTGCCTGGACATCATTTTCATTCAAATCATCATGCCGATCAATCAGAAACGGCTTGCCATCCAGCTCTGCTTCCAAGCGCTTGATATCCAAGGCAAAGTACGCTGCCCGCTTCTTCAAGCTGTCATAATCTGCATTGGAGGACGTAGGGTCCAGAACGACCAATGGATCGCCAGCCTTTACATAGTCGCCTTCCTTGACCTTGATTTCCCGGATAATGCCCTTGTTCTTGACCTGTACAGTCTTAACCTGGCCTGCAGGGATGATCTTGCCTTCAGCTACTGCCGTTTCATCAATATGTCCCAGGAATGACCATGCCAGCCCTACCGTCAACAGCAATAATATCGACCACATAACCATACGCCCTACCGGCGATGGCGGCGTGTCCGTCACTTCCAGGATGGCCGGCAAGAATTCAGTTTCCGTATTTTCATCCGGTCCCTTGATAAAGTTCCTCCACCATTTTATGATTCGCATTCCGTTCCCTCCGCTTGCTGCATGTATAAATTCCGATAAATCCCATTTCTTGCCAATAATTCCTGATGCGTCCCCGTTTCCACAATATGTCCATTATCCAGTACGATAATCCGGTCACAATGCGCTACCGTGGACAGTCGATGGGCAATAACCAGCATTGTCCTTCCCTCGCCAATGGCCTCGATATTCTGCATAATGATACGTTCTGACTCATAATCCAAGGCACTGGTTGCCTCGTCAAATATCAAAATGCTGGGATTGTTCAGCAGTGCCCGGGCAATAGCGATACGCTGCCGCTGCCCTCCGGAAAGGCTCGCTCCACGCTCGCCAGCCTTGGTATCATAGCCTTCTGGCAATTCCAGGATAAAATCATGTGCCCCGGCTAGCTGCGCTGCTCGAATAACTTCTGCCATGTCCGCATCTGGTCGCGCCACGGCAATATTATCCCGTATGCTGCGGTCAAAAAGGAAGTTTTCCTGCATGACCACGCCAATCTGTGCCCTTAGGTTATGGAATCCCAGCTCATCAATGGGGCGGTTGTCGATAAAAATATCTCCGGTATCCGGCAGATACAAGCGCTGTATCAATTTGGACAAGGTACTCTTGCCAGAGCCGGAACGACCCACAATACCGATTTTTTCCCCGGCCTTAATATCAATATTCACATCTTCCAACACCAAGGGCAAGTCTGGACGATAACGATAGGATAAATGTTCCAAACGAACATCTCCCTTTATCGGAATCCTTCCTTGCTCCATCAGTACCGGCTCCATGCCGGTATTCAAGATGTCGCCAATACGCTCCAAAGCCAGCCCCGCCTGCTGTACCTGCGGCCACATGGTCAAAAGTTTCGTCATCGGCTGCATTGCCTGGCCGGCAATCATCTGAAAAGCAATCAACTGCCCCAATGTAAATTCACCATTCATTACCATATGGCCGCCATACCAAAGGATTCCCAAGGATGCAATGGATTCAATTGTCCCCGAAAAACCGCCCAGCACCACATTGAATTTGGCATTTTCAAAGGTGGTACGCATATAGCGTGACAACAGCTTCTCCCATCGATGATTGAACTGCGGCTCCAGGGCCAAAGCCTTCACGGTTTCCATATTGGTTACCGATTCCACCATGAACGATTGGTTTTCCGTGCCTGTGCGCCATACCGCATCAATTTTTGCCTTGACGATGGGCACGGACCAAACATTCTGAATCAGGTACAAGGGCACAATCAACAAGGCAATCATCGTCAGCGGTACACTGTAATACAGCATAAAAGCCAAAAATACCGTCGAGAAGAACACATCCAAAAAAGTCATCAGGCCAGTACCGGTCAAAAATTCACGAATGCTGGTCAATGCCTCTACGCGCATTAATGTATCGCCCACCCGGCGGCTCTCATAATACGGCAGCGGCAAGCTGATCATGTGGCGGAACAGGCGAGTTCCCAGTATCGCATCCAGCTTGTTGGTTGTGTGCGACAGCAGGTACGTCTTCAATGCGGTCAACAATGCCTGGCAAAAGCAAAACAGCACCATGCAACAGCCGATAACTTTCAATGTGGACAGCCCATTATTGCCAATAACCTTGTCAATGATGACCTGCGTAATCAAGGGCATGCCTATGCCCATGAGCTGCAAAAAAAATGCCGCCAGCAAAGCCTCTCCCAGGAACCTGCGATAATGCGTCAGCACCTGCAAAAACCAAGGCAGGTTGTACCGCTTGCAGAAATATTTCCAATTCCATTTTGCAGAAAAAGTCAATACTTCCCCAGCCCAGATCTCCTCAAATTGGCTAGCTGGCATAGCAAGTGGCTGAGGCAATGCCGGGTCAATCACAAATACCGCAGCGTCACTATATAAAACCAAAACGCCATAATGGCCGTTATTCAAGCGAATCATGGCCGGAACTTGAACATCACGCAATTCCGCTGCCTGAACCCGCAACAATTCTGAACGCAGGTTAAATTTTTTTGCCACTTGCCGCAGCTTTTGCCAATCAATCTCTGCATCATTGCCGCAAAGAGCCTTCACGCTCCCTGCATCAGCCGCACCAAAATGTGTCAATATCTGAATCAACACCTGGCGGCCTGTATCATCCTGAAGTGTCTTGTCTTCCATTTTTCCCCCACTATCTAATTCTTGCCGATAATTGTCAGACATATTTTGTTATCAATGTAAACTATTTAATTTTTCGTCCACCCAAAACTTTCAAAAATCGGCTGATACCGTATCCGCTCAATAAAGTCCTTGTTGGTTTCCTCCGTATGGAAAATCGGCACCCGCTCCAGCGCGTAAATATTGCTGGCCTTGTCCACATTTCCGTACTTGATGGTAAACGCCGCCTTATAGCCGGCCTCCTTCACCATCTGCGCGATATGCAGGTTATATGTTCCCGTAGGATAGGCGATGTAATTCACCTCATGCCCCAGCTCAGCTTCTGCCTTTTTCTTGGATTCCACCAGTTCAGCCCGCAGTTCATCATCGCTAAGGTCTGTCATCGACCGATGATTCACCGTATGCGACTCAATATTGATGCCGTTCTTATTCATTTCCCGCGCCTCATCCCAGGAAAGATAGCCCTTCTTGTGCTTGTCCAAGAACCCCGTCACCACAAAAATCGTCGCCTTAAAGCCATATTTTTTGAGAATCGGGTACGCATTCGTATAGTTATCCTCATAACCATCATCAAAGGTAATCATCACCGGATTTTCCGGCAAAGTCCCACTGCCCGCCAACGCCTCATAAAGCTCATCAGGGTTGATGGTATTATAGCCATTATCCCGCAGATACTTCATCTGGTTGTCAAAATCCTCTGGCCGCACCGCCAGCGAAATAAACGTATGGTCAATCTTATGGTAGTTAAGCACCAAAACCTTCGTGCCGTTTTCGCTATCCGCCACCATAGTCGCCTGCAAGGGCTTAGGCTGCTGTCCGAAAAAAGTCGCCCCCGCCGCCATCAGCACAAAAACCATCATTATAATATAGCGCCAACCAAATCTTCGCCGCAAAACCATACTCCGCCTCCACATTCATAGTCTTTTGTCATTCTACCGCATTTCCCGCAAAAAGACCACTAAAAATTACCGACTTTCCGTAACATTTGTTCCTTGTAACCCCCGCACAACTATGTTATAATTCCTGTGTCAGTTAATTTGTTTTATCGCGCTTGGCGCAGGAGGATTTTATAATGGCTATTACTAAAGATATGAGCATCATCGAAGTTGTACAGAAGTACCCGGACACCGTTGACGTATTCGTTAACGCTGGCATGGGCTGCCTGGGCTGCGCTGCCGCTCACTTCGAAAACATCGAGCAGGGTGCCCTGGCTCACGGCATTGACATCGATGCCCTCATCAGCAACCTGAACGAAGCTGTTGGCGCTGAAGCCTAATCGGATATAACCAAAAAGACTGCGATTCCATCTTGGGAACCGCAGTCTTTTTTTGCCATCCGGAAAAAACGGGGGCTGTTGCCTGAAAGTCTTTCGCTGCCCTATCCAGTATTCAATGTAATGATTGTTTACTAGATTTTGTAGTGGAATGACTTCGTACAACAGCCCCCTGTCTTGACAATACAGTTTTACTGTTCGATACCGGCGTCAGCGGCCGTATATTCTTCCAGTGAATTTTCCTTCACCTGCATGCAGATATAGCTGATGCCTTCATTTTCTGCGGCAAAGAACTGACGGCGTGCAGCCGGCGAAATGCGCAGCCAGTCACCTGCGCCAAGTTCTACCGTTTCCCCGTCAATCACAGCCTTGCCCTTGCCGGCCGTGACGAAATAGATTTCCTCATTCTTCTTGTGATAATGCACAAAGGGAACGCCTGCACCTGCAGGCAGATTGTTTATGCTTATCTCCGCGCCAGTCAACTGCAGTTTATCATGCAGTTCCGTTCTTGCCTCATTGGATACGCTTACTTTGTTGAAATTTGCCATCTTATTCTCCTCCAAATACACATGAAATCATACGTTTATAAAGTACAACTCTGTTGTAATCACAGCGATTACAATGTAAGAATAACAACTTTTAGTTGTAATGTCAATACTTACATCAAAAAAATATATAAAATTCAACAGCCCGCAGCGGCTTGTTCCTATGCGCTTTACGCATCTGACGCGTAAAGCGCAGGGATAAGCTGCCACGGGCTGTTGCCGAATAATAACTGTAACTATCTTTTTGCCAGTAAAAATACTGTGCCAATAATCAATGCCGTTCCCAAAATATCCATAAAGCCAAAACTGGCCTGCAGAAAGGTTATGGACAGCAAAATAGCGGCCAACGGCTCCACCGAGCCAAGAATGGACGCCTCTGCCGGCTGAATGTACTTGATGCTGCCCAGATAACAGCCAAAGGCCACCACCGTACCAAAAATAATGACATACGCATAGATGAGTCCCGAAAGAGCAGTCCATTCCCCGGGAACCTGCCAGGGCGGGCAGAACGGTGTCAGAAAAACGCCGCCCACCAGCATTCCCCAACCGATAATGAGTGTCGGTCGCCATTTGCGAATCAGCCGTTTCGGTTTCATGGTATAAACCGCCGCCGCTACCGCCGAGGACAGCCCCCAGAGCAAAGCCGGCAACGGTATGGACAACTCATGCACATTGCCATGCGTCACCAGCAAAAACGTACCACCTATCGCCATCGTCACACAGATTACCTCAATAAATTGCGGCCATTTGCGGCAAGTCACCGCCGTATACCCCACAATGAATATCGGCATCAGGTACTGCAACACCGTAGCTGCCGCCGCATTGCCGCATTTGATGCTGGCAAAATAGGTATACTGCACAGCCAGCAGCCCCAAAATCGCAAACAGCACCAAATCCCACGCATCCTTCTTGTCATGCCAAACACGCAAAATGCTTTCCCGATACTGAAAAACATCTACCGCCAGCAAAATCACGCCCGCGAGCAGCATACGCGACACCACCAGCCAGCCCGCAGTAAGGCCGCAATCCTGCAGCAGATATTGTCCGGCTACGCCGCTGGCTCCCCACATGGACGCCCCCAGGCACACCATAAGCAGGCCTTTTTTCCGTTCATTCATAACTGTACACCTTTCGTCCTCGCATAAATCCATCCTTATCGTAACAAGGAGTTGCCGATAAGTCCAGCCCTATGCCGGCAACATATTTAATACAAAATTAATCTGTATCCAAAGCGATTTTAACCTTATCCACCTATACTGGAAAACATGAACTGTTCTAAACACCAGGAACGCTAAAGGAGCGATAGATATGCAATTATTAACCAAACAACAGAAAAAACACCTGCTGCTTGCCGGCATCACCCTGGCCTGTCTCGGCAGTATGGGTGCCAGCACTTATGCCGCTAATCTGCAGCAACCGCCTGCCATAGCAGGTCAGGGACAGCCGCCCACGCCGCCCAATGGCGAACTGCCGCCCGGACCACCCCCTGACGGCAAATTTGGCGGTATGCAGGCCGACCAGAGCGACGGCAGTACCTTAAAAGCTACCAAAGTCATTGAAGGCAGCAGCCTTAATTTGACCAGCCAAAAACTTACCGCCAGCAATACCGATGAAAATGTACTCTTAGTCCGCAAAAATGGCACGCTGACGCTTGCCAACAGCGAACTAAGTAAAACCGGCGACAGTTCCAGCGCCGACGCCAGCAACTTCACAGGCCAGAATGCCATCCTTTTAGCCAATGACAGCACAGCTGTACTGGAAAATCTCACACTGTTTTCCGATGCCGATGGTGCTAATGCGATTTTTGCGACGGGCAAGCAGGCACAGGTTACGGCCAGACACATCAAAATCCATACCAAAAACAATTCCTCCCGCGGGCTGGATGCCACTTACGGCGGCACCATAACCGCCGAAGACGTGGACATCACCACGGAAGGCGCCCACTGCGGCGCACTAGCCACCGACCGCGGCGAAGGCAATGTCATCGTAAATGGCGCCAAAATCCACACCTCCGGCGAGGGCAGCCCCTGCATTTATTCCACAGGCAATATCCAGCTGACCAATGGCGAGGGCGTGGCCACGGGCAGTGAAATCGCTGTCGTCGAAGGCAAGAATTCCATCACTCTGCAAAATGCCCAACTGACAGGACATGTAAAGCACGGTGTTATGCTCTACCAGAGTTTTTCCGGCGATGCCAATGTCGGCGTAGCGGAATTTACCGCCAAGGACTCCGTTCTGAACAACCAATCCACCGGCCCCATGTTCTATATCACCAATACGACAGCCAAAGCCACGCTCGAAAACACAACACTCAACCAGTCCGGTGATATCCTCGTAAAGGCCACGAGCGACCGCTGGGGCTCCAGTGGAAAAAATGGCGGGGACTTCACCCTGAACACCAAAAATCAGCAGCTGAATGGCCAGATACTCGCCAACCACATCAGCAAGGTGACCTTGAATCTGGGCGAAGGCAGCACCTTTAACGGCACCATCAACCACGACAATCAGGCCGATGCCGCTAATATCAGCCTGACGAAA
This sequence comes from Pseudoselenomonas ruminantium, assembly GCA_902785885.1. GTDB lineage: Bacteria > Bacillota > Negativicutes > Selenomonadales > Selenomonadaceae > Selenomonas_A > Selenomonas_A ruminantium_M. The sequence goes on along the minus strand of CADAAS010000048.1, from coordinate 3,622 downwards.
GGTGCCAAATGGCAGCTGACCGCCGATGCCTATGTCACCACCATCACCGATGAACAGGCCGATTTTGGCAACATTGCCAGCAACAAGCACAATATTTACTACGATAAGCAAAGCAACCCGAGCCTTAACGGCAAGACCATCAACCTGCCCGGCGGCGGCAAATTAAAGCCCATGCATTAATCCCATAAAGACCAAGAGAGTGACCGCAAATTACACGGTCACTCTCTTTTAGTTTAAAGATAGGGGATTATTTTTTGTGCTTGAAGGCCTTCATGCCGGCATAGACGGCACTATCGCCCAATTTCTCCTCAATGCGCAGCAGCTGGTTGTACTTGGCCACGCGTTCCGAGCGGGAAGGTGCGCCCGTCTTGATTTGGTCAGTATTCAGCGCCACAGCCAAATCGGCAATGGTGGTATCTTCCGTCTCGCCGCTACGATGGGATACAATCGCCGTATAGCCTGCCTGATGCGCCATCTTGATGGCTTCGAGCGTTTCGGACAGCGTGCCAATCTGGTTCAGCTTAATCAGGATGGAATTGCCGCTGCCGCCCTCGATGCCTTTCTGCAGACGCTTGGTATTGGTGACGAACAAATCATCCCCCACAAGCTGTACTTTATCGCCCAGCTCGCGCGTCATCTGTTGCCAGCCTTCCCAATCTTCCTCGTCCAAACCATCTTCGATGGAATAGATGGGGTATTTTTCCACCAAGGATTTCCAATGGGCAATGAGTTCAGCGGAAGTAAATTCCTTGCCGGACTTGGGCTGCTTGTAATGGCCCTTGCCCTTTTCGCTCTTCCATTCGGAGCTGGCGGCATCCATGGCCAGGACAAAATCCTTGCCCGGCTCATAGCCGGCATTGCGGATAGCCTGCAGGATATGCTCAATCGTATCTTCATCCGAAGCCAAATCCGGCGCAAAACCGCCTTCATCACCAACAGACGTGGCCTTGCCTTCTTTTTTGAGCAGTGCCTGCAGGGCATGGAATACCTCCGTAGACCATCTGAGCCCTTCGCGGAAGGTCGGTGCGCCCGCCGGCATAATCATGAATTCCTGCGTGTCCACGGAGTTCGTGGCATGGGCGCCGCCGTTCAAAATATTCATCATCGGCACCGGCAGATGGTTGCCGGAAAGCCCCCCCAGGAAACGATAGAGGGGAATATCCTGCGCAATAGCAGCCGCCTTGGCCGCAGCCAGCGACACCGCCAAGATGGCATTGGCGCCCAAAACGGATTTATCCTCTGTGCCATCCAGCGCCAGCATTACACCATCCACGGCATAAATATCGGATGCATCCATCCCCGCTAATGCCGGAGCAATTTTCTCATTGATATTTTCCACGGCCTTGCTTACGCCCTTGCCGCCGAACTTGCTCTTATCCCCATCGCGCAGTTCCAGCGCCTCAAACTCACCTGTGGATGCGCCGCTCGGCGCTGCTGCCCGGCCAACGGAACCATCCGCCAGCGTGACCTCTGCTTCCACCGTAGGGTTGCCTCGGGAATCAATGATTTCCCGGCCAATGACTTGCATAATCTGTAAATAATCTTTCATATTGTGCCTCCTCTCAAATCTAATACCATTATAACCGCAGTTAAACGATATTGCAAGTCATTATCATTATCATTGAAGAGATAAAAAAACTGAGCAGTTCCATCACCAAACTGCTCAGTCCCATTTATTTTGCCGCTATATAATGTTCATCATCATCCCAATCGTCCGGCATGCCTTTGCACAAAAGCACAGGACAAGCGGCATGCTGCATCACGAAATTCGACACGCTGCCCAGCAGCAGGCTGCGGAAAGTGCCAAAGCCATGCGTGCCCATGACAATCATATCGCTTTCCTCTTCCGCGGCCACTTGCAGGATAATCTCGCCGGGGTCGCCCACCTCCACACGGGTATGGGCGCGGATTTCACTGGGAATCACATGCATGAGTTCTGCCAAAAACTGATAAGCCGCGATTTTGAGCTCTGCCGGCACATAGCCGCTGAGGCTGACCTGTTCAAAGGCCGCCACATTTTTATTGTAATCCACCACCATCAGCAGTGTCAGTTCTGCGCCCGTTACCGCCGCCAAATGGATGGCCTCACTGACGGCCTTGAAGGCCTGCCCGGAACCATCCGTGGGCAGCAAAATGCGCTTGCATTGGATTTCCTGCTTTGGCCTGTTCCTGATTTCCTCAATCAGCGCTGCTGTGTTGATTTCTGTCGTTTCCGTGCTCATGCGCTCACCCCTATTCTGCTAATTCCTTGGCCAGTTTTTCCATCTGCCGCTGCTGACGCTGCTCACCGGCCTTCTGGGCCAAAAGCTCCTTGCGGGACGCATTAAACCGCAGACAGAACAAAATCCCGACAATCCCCATATAGACGAGAAACGCCCCAAACGTCTGCGTAATATCGAAAAAACCTGCGCCCCGGGCTATGATATCCCGTTCAAAGTGAAATTCCCAAGTAAGCGGGAATACATGGCTGAACTTGACCACCCAATCCGCAAAGAAAGTGGTCGGCCCTGCACCACCGCCCAAAATAAAGCCGCCGGGAATAAAGAGAATCATGCGGCTTGACGCAATACCAGGGTTTGCTGCCGTCCATCCAAACATCAGTGACAGCGTTCCCACCGTAAAGATATAGAATATCTGCACAAATATAAACGTAAACAGACTGCCCGAAAAGGTCAAATCGCCCCATACACGCAGGACTGCCAACCCCAGCACCCAGGATACCAACCTGGTGGCGGCGGTGTCGCTGTCGGTCATCGTGACTGTCATCACATGGTTTCTGATTGCGGGTATCCAATGGCTGATTTATGCCGCAAGGGTACACGCGTCGTACATCATACCGTCGTCGTATGGACGACTGCCGTTCGAGGCGTCGTTCGTGAGCTTCATCGCACCCGACTGGCTGAAGGTACTCGTGTCGCTTGGTGTCGGACTCATCGTGTTCACTGTCCTGCAGTCGCTGTTCATGCGCAACCTGCGTGCGCAGAACGCGCTGGCTGACACGAGCGACATCAACGAGTACATGAACGACCAGCACATCGCGCTTCCCGAAGAGGTGCAGAGGAAGTTCGACTACTTCCCCGACGCGGGAGCGCACTGCTCCGTGTCGGTGTCGTCCATGATTTCCCACATCGCGCTCGAGAACAAGGGCATCAAGCGCGTGGAGATGGTGGAGTCTCAGGTCGACGAGGACGACGACCGCGAGTTCTACGACATCCTGGCGGGCGACACCAGCGACCTTAAGCTGGTCAAGCGACCCCTCATCGACGAGAAGTTCCAGGATGCCATTTTCGAGACGAGCGGCGTGCCGAAGAAGCTGAGGCGTGCATATGACGCCCGTCGCATCCCCTACAACAAGGGTAATGTCAATCGCAACAAGCTCAAGGGCTACGACACTGTTGCCGATATGATTAACGGCGACTGGGAGATGCCGCTTTATGAGCCCCAGCGACCTGGCGGCGCGTACCTCGTGGACACCGACCCTGTGAACACGATGGTGCTCGCTATCACGCGAGCTGGTAAGGGTCAGACCATCATCGAGCCGACCATCGACATGTGGCTGCGCGAGAAGAACCCGAACAACATCGTCGTGAACGACCCAAAGGGCGAGCTGTTGGTGCAGTTC
>CADAAS010000047.1 GCA_902785885.1 Pseudoselenomonas ruminantium | reverse complement strand
TATTCGTAGAGGTCCAGGTTGTTCATCTTGGCCGACAGCGCGACAGTGTAGATGATGGCCGCCCTCTCCGCCCCCTTGTGGCTTCCGAAGAAGAGCGAGGAGTGCCTTGACAGCGCGAAGTAGCGCTGCATCCGCTCCATGTCGTTATCCAAACAGTGGTATAACGACATCGAGAATAGTGTCCGCCCCCTGGCCGTCGGGCGAAAAGGGTATCTCTTCTGCGGGAATCATGATGCCGCCGAGGACGCCGCCATCATCTACACCTTCATGGGCTGCTGCAAACTTGCCGACGTGGATGTACGCAAATGGCTGGGCTATTTTCTCAGCCACATCCACGGCTATGACACCAATTACTCACGCGACCTGTCGGAACTCTTCCCCCACAATCTCAAAAAGGCGGGGATTCTCTAAAAGACTTTGATAGTCCTCCAAAAATCTTGGACTTTCTCCAAGAATCTCTCAAAGCTACTTCAAATCTTTCATAGTTTTTCGGAGACTCTTGGAGTAAGTTATATAATCTCACAATCCGGGGTTTGCTGATGGCTTACGATGGCTTACATTTTAATAAACGACTCACAATATGGAAAATCGAACTATCAGTTTTGAGGACCTTCCTCAGGCCACTTCCGCACTTCAGGGGGAAGTGAAAGCTCTACGCTCAGCCGTAGAGCAACTTGTTGTAGAAATCAAGTCTTCTAAAGGTATGGACACCATGGAGGACATGATAGGCATTGAAGAAGCTTGCAGGATTCTTGGATTAAAGAAACCAACCGTTTATCACAAGGCGCAGAAGCGCGAGATTAAATCCTACAAGCCCGAGGGCACGAAGAAACTCATGTTCAAACGCTCTGAACTGTATGAGTGGCAGGAGAGCAAGGGCATGAGCAAAGAACCTGCTCCAGACGTAGAGGCCATTCTTGCCACTCTTCAGAAAGGTGTTCGTCACAAACCAAGTTCAATCAAATAAAAGAAGATTGGTATGGAAGACGAAATCAAATACATGCGCATAGGCACGTCCTTGTATAAGGTCGTGCGCAAACCAGGACTCAGCGGTTCTATGGGCTTTGGAACTGATAATGAATAAACTATTTGGGTTTAACAGATTGAATTGTATCTGCAACAATTAAAGTAGAGTCCTTTACTGGATTTGTAATAACGGTTTTAGTATCATTAGTATTTTGAATAGGCCGCATCTCCAGTCGTCATCTTAGTCATTTGTTTTTGGGAAAAATTCATCTAACCAGCCGTGTTTCCATGCTGTTACATATCCACTTGGACATTCTCTTCTAAAACCTGTTCTTGAAAGATGTTTCTTTGCTTCTTTAAAACATGTTTCTCTGTCCCATTTAGGCCTCCAGAGGATTTCAAACCACGTATAGTCATCAAGCCAACCGTTTTTAAGTGCAGTTCTATATGCTGTTCTTGCATTCTTTTTAAATTCTCCTCTTGACCGATATCGTTTTGCTTCTTCATAACATGTCTCATAAGTCCAATAGCCTGCAGGTTTTGCCGTTATCTTTATCCATGTGTAATCACCAAGCCAACCATTCTTCTTGGCAGCTCTATAAGCTCCGGGGCTAATTTCCTCAAACTGTGACAGTTTATTATACTTTAATGCTTCTTCATAACAAGAATCTCTATCCCATTTCTGATTCCAGTTACGAGGACGTTCAAACCAAGTATAGTCTTTCAGCCACCCTCTTTTCAAAGCTTGCGTATAGGCGCCAACACTTCCACGTTGAAACTCTTTACGATACGAATACAATTTTGCTTCTTCATAGCATTTTTTCTTAGTCCATTTTACACCTTCAATATTGCCTAGCGCGCCAACACCAATACCCGTTCTTGCTTTGTTTAGCACATAATATCCATGATCTCTATAATAATTTACCCAATAATCCTCTCTCTCTTGCCCTTGTTCCAGACTTAAACAATTTTCCAAAATAATCATTGGTGGAACGGGGCAATTATGTTCTACAGCAAATTTCGCTACAGCATCACTATCTGTATTGAAAATATGCTCTCTATCACGTCTTTTTGTATTTATGGTTCTGCCTATATATATTGCGTTATAGTCTTCAAAGAAGTACAAATACACATTATCTACATCATCAGATATCACATTTACTCGGGCTTTAATCATCCAATCGAAATGTTTTATCCAACCATATCTAGTAGAAGCAGAGTATGCTCCAGGATGCCCTTTCTTAAAATCTCTCTTTGTCTTAAATCCTTTGGCTACCTCTAAACATGCCTCATAAGTCCAAGTAAATTTCTTTTCAAACCAAGTGTAATCATCAAGCCAATGATTACGTCGTGCAACATTATATGCAGAACCAGCTTGTTTGCTAAATTCACATCTAGTTTTGTATTTCTTAGCTTCATCATAACAGGTTTCATAAGTCCAATAACCTGCTGGTTTTGCTTCAAAAACAAACCAATTATAATTATCTAACCATTTTTCACTTCTTGCACGGTTATACGCGGTCTGAGATTCTTTTGCGAATTCTCCTCTTGATTTATATTTTCGAGCCTCTTCATAACACTTCTCATAAGTCCAATATCCACCGGGCTTTTGTTTTTCTTCAAACCATGTATAACTATCCAACCATCCATTTTTGTTGGCAATTCTGTATGCGGCCCCAGCATTTTTACTAAATGCGGAACGGGTTTTATACTTCTTGGCTTCCTCAAAGCAAGTATCAATTGTCCATTTTAATGGTCGATTTCTAAGCCAACTGAATTCAACCAACCATCCTTTGTCCTTTGCAGCATCATAAGCTCCGGCAGCATTTTTCTTGAAGTCTGCCTTTAACTTGTATTTTTTTGCCTCAGCAAAGCACCTATCATAAGTCCAATATCCAAATGGTTTCTTCTCTGACATAATATGCTTGGATTTTCCTTTTGCAAAATTACTGAAAATAAATAAGGATTGAGTCGATTTGACATATAAAGTACTAATTCTTAACCGATTTTAGAAATTTAGCATAAAAGCGTATCATAATAATATTACTATTTCGTCATTTTGTTATTGAAAAATCGCTTATCTTATCACTCACAGAATCTACGACTTCACTTTTTTAACGAATAATAGTAAAAGTTTTGATATATAATTAGTTATTATTATCTGGCTGAAGCAAGATGGCAAACCCATCGACTGAGCAACGGCAGTCCTTTGCTGAACACTAGCGCGTCTTGCTGTAAACGGCAAGACGCATTCTTTTTCTGTAACACTGCATAGCCCCCAAAGAAAGTGTGCTTCATCGGTGGAGCAGTACTGCACTGACAAAGCACACCTTCTTAGGGAAGGGCAAACACGGAACGACTGGCTTCATCTGCCAAGGATGATCACAAGTGAACATTCTATGTATCTGAAGCAAGTCCATCCGTCGGAAAGTTTGCCCCTCACAATGCCATTTTATCCTCGTACCTCGATTTCATCATTAAAAATATTGACCACCCCAAACGAATTGTATGTTTTCGTCAAATATCTAAAAACCGAAAGAAAACTCCAAAATTTGCAGATTTTCTACATTTTGAGGAGTTTTCTTTCGGATTTGTCGAAGATAAATACAAATGCAGCAATTTTTTACTTACAGAAATTTGTTCAATTCCTTTACCAACTTATGCGAAAGATGAGTAAACCATTTACAACCTGGAGGTTTTACTTCCAGGATGTTCTCTTATTTTGTAAGTTCAAAGCCTACGCGGGCGCCATCGGCGCTCTTGGCGAGTTTGCTGACTGCCTGAACTGCAGCAGTGTTGCTTACCTTTCCTTCTTTCTGAAGCGTCACATCATCCCAGGTAAACATCGTTGTCAACATGATCCGCCTGGCATAATCCCGGACGATCAGTTCACTCCCTTTGATTTCCACATAATAATGATAGCCTTCTTCATAAAAGCCTGCCAGATTTCTGCCGGCAGCATGCCGCCCATGATGCCGCGGGTCGGCGTGTTGTCATCATTGCCAACCCATACGCCTGCCACAAGGTCGGGCGTATAGCCGACAAACCACGCATCGTTGTAATTGCTGGTGGTACCCGTCTTGCCGGCTGCCGGACGACCAATATTGGCTCTTGTGCCCGTGCCCTTCTTGATGACGTCTTCCAGCATATCCGTAAGTTCTGCAGCGCTGTTTTCGCTGACCACGCTGCGCTGCTTGGGCTCGTTCTGCTCCAGCACCTTGCCGTTGCGGTCAAGGACCTTCACAATCACCACCGGTTCAACATGGACGCCCTTATTGGCAAAAGTGCCATAGGCGCTGGTGATTTCCAATGGCGTCACGCCCTTGGTCATGCCGCCCAAGGATGTTGCCAGCTGCCGGTCATTTGCCGGGCCTTCCAGCACAAAGGTGGAAATCCCCATCTCCTGCGCATAGTAAATCGGCTTGTCAATGCCGAGCTTCTGCGCGATCTTGACCGTGGGCACATTCATGGAATGACGGGCCACATCCCGCAAGGTTACCCTGCCACTGAAATTGCCGCTGGAATTCTGCGGCCGCCAGCCGTTGATATCAATCGGGCTATCGTTAATCACCGTATTCGGCGTGAACTTATTCTCCAACGCCGCAATGAAGACAAAGGGCTTGAAAGCCGACCCCGGCTGGCGCACGGCCATGGTAGCCCGGTTGAACTGGTCATTGCCCCGGCCGCCGACCATGGCCTTGACATAGCCGTTATGGGGGTCAATCGCCACAAGCGCCATCTGCGGCTGAGCCAGGCCATTGCCATCCGTCTTATAGGTTGGCAGCTTGCTCACAGTTGCCTCAGCGGCCTTCTGCATATCCATATCCAATGTGGTATAGATTTTCAGGCCTTCCTTATATACGGCATCCGCACCATACTTATCAATGAGTTTCTGCGTTACATAGTCAATGAAATACGACGCTGTATTGCTGTCGCTTTTCTGCACCGGCTTAACCAGCTTCATTTCTGCTTTTTTCGTCTTTTCCGCAGTAGACCGGTTAATGTAGCCATACTTTTCCATTTGGTCCAGGACAACGCTCTTGCGTTCCTGTGCCGCCTGCAGGTTGTTCAGCGGCGAATAATAATTGGGGCTTTTGGGAATGCCTGCGAGCATAGCGCATTCATTTAAGTCCAAATCCTCAACATCCTTGCCGAAATACGTCTGCGCAGCCGCCTGCACGCCATAGGCACCCTGCCCAAAATAAATCTGGTTCAGGTACATCTCCAGAATTTCTTTTTTCGTGTACTGACGCTCCAATTGCAAGGCCAGGAAAACTTCCTGCACCTTACGGGTCAGGGTACGTTCCTGCGTAAGGTAAGCGTTTTTGGCCAGCTGCTGCGTGATAGTCGAGCCACCTTCTGACACCCCATGCCCGCGAATATTGGTATAAAGCGCGCGGGCAATGCCCCGGGGATCAACGCCAGAATGCTCGTAGAAGCGGTTATCCTCCACCGCTACGAAAGCATCCTGCAACTGCTGGGGAACCTGGGCAATTTTTACCGGACGGCGGTTCTCCGCCGCATGCACATTGGCAATTTCATTGCCGTTAATATCATAAATCTGTGAAGATGCCGGTGGCAAAATGTCATTGGCTAAATCCGGTTTGGTATTCATGCTGGCAGTCAAAAAGCCACAGCCAATTCCTGTGACCATCACCATGATCACCAGGCCAAAGCCTAAAATGATACGCTTAAACGTCCCGCCGGACTTGGCAGAACGCCTTTGACGGCTCGCATTTGAATGTTTATCCATGAGCTGCCTCCTTAAATTTATACCTTCCCATTGTACCACAACGCGCCCGTCATGTCACCATCAAACCATGAACTTTCCCCGGTTTTATCTTTTCCGCAACACGATTTTATCCTGCAAGGCACCACCACCATTTAGGCACAAAAATTGGCAGGCCATTTCCGGCCTGCCAATCCTTATCATTTATGATGATTTCAGCGCAAATAATCCACTTCATCCACGCCCCGCAAGCGACGATTGATGGAGCTTAATCCACGATAAATGGTCGTAACGTCCAATTCGTCCCCACGCTTCTCCATGTACTTCTCCAGCTTCCGCTTTACACGCTGCAAGGCATTGTCAATGGATTTCACATGGCGATTGAGGTCTTCTGCAATCTCCTGATAGCTCTTGCCATCCAGGTAGCTCATGAGGACTTTCCACTCCAAGTCCGAGAGGATTTCCTCCATCTTTCTCTCAATATCCACGAATTCTTCCTGACTGATGACCAGTTCCTCCGGGTCAGTCACCTTGGCTCCCGAAAGCACATCCAGCAGGGTTCTGTCCGAATCCTCATCATAGATGGGCTTATTTAGGGAGATATAGGAATTCAGTGGTATATGCTTTTGCCGTGTAGCCGTCTTAATTGCCGTAATGATCTGCCGCGTTACGCACAACTCCGCAAATGCCCGGAAGGACGAGAGCTTATCGTTGCGAAAATCCCGTATCGCCTTGTAAAAGCCAATCATGCCTTCCTGAATAATATCCTCACGGTCTGCGCCAATCAAAAAATACGAACGAGCTTTTGCGCGCACAAAATTGCGATACTTATTGATTAAGTAGTCAAGTGCAGCCTTATCGTTGCTATCCTTGATGGCCAGCAGTATCTCCTCATCCGTGAGTTGGGCAAATTCACTGTAGATCTCCTCTACAAATAAATCTTCTGTAGTCTGTTCTGCTTCCATCGCTTATTCCCCTTTACCGAAAACTTCCCCAGTTTTCATTCTTACTATCCCCTTAACACGTCTTGATTATACCTCTAAACGGTTGTTACCGTCAAGAATGGTTTTAGGGGACTTTAGTCCTACAAACATTTACTCCCCAATAAATATTCATTTCCGGGCAGCCAGCCGCTGACGCATGGACTCATACATCAGGATGGACCCCGCCACCGACGCGTTAAGAGAGTTAATCTTACCTACCATAGGCATTTTCACAATAAAGTCACACTGCTCCTTCGTCAGGCGCCCCATGCCTTTACCTTCACTGCCTACCACCAGCACCAATGGGCCGGTCAAGTCTGCTTCATAATAATTCTGCTTGCCGTCCATATCGGCGCCCGCTACCCAAAAGCCCTTTTCCTTCAGGACCTTTAAGGTTTGCGCGATATTGCCAATACGAGCCACCGGCACATATTCCACGGCTCCCGCCGAGGTCTTGGCGACCGTTGCCGTAAGCGGCACGCTGCGGCGCTTGGGTATAAGCACCCCATGCACACCGGTAGCGTCAGCGGTGCGCAAAAGTGCCCCCAAATTATGCGGATCTTCCAGTTCATCCAGCAACAGCAGGAAGGGCGGCTCCCCAGCCGCCTCGGCCTTTGCCAGGATATCCTCCAGTTCCACATAGGCCACAGGTGCCACATAAGCAAGCACGCCCTGATGGCGTAGGCCGCCAGCTACGGACTCAATCTTGCCCCGGTCGACAAATTGCAGGACAATGCCACGCTCCTTGGCCAGTGCCACAATCTCGCTGACCTGACCTTCGCGGTCGCCATCAGCCAGCAAAATTTTATTGATGCCACGACCAGCACGCAGGGCCTCGGTCACCGCATTGCGGCCAACCAGCACATCTTCCGGCAAATCCCGGACATTTTGTTCACGGGCATCCTGCACCTTCTGTGCCAATACTTGACTGGTCAGCTTTTGACGGCTTGCTTTCTCACGGCTCTGCCGTTCAGGCGAAAAGCCTTTTCTTGCCCCAGTCGGCGCTGCCTTCTTGTGCTCACGCTTTTTATTGCGGCTGCCTGCTTGTTGATTTTCATTTCTCATGATTTATTCTTTCTCCCGCAGTTTCAGCATTTCACTCAGCTTGCCACAGGCCATGGCACCTTCCGGGCAACGGCCCGTGTTAACGCAACTGGCACCAGCGTTGAAGAACAACGTCGGCGCAACCTTCTTGGCCTCAGCCAGCATCTTGTAGGCCATTTCGCGGATTTCCCACTGCGCGCGATTGCAGCAGCGCAGGTTGAAGAAGTGCATCAGGCTGCGGGCATTCATGGTCACGAGAATCTTCGTTTCCGTGGCATTCGCCAGCACATAACGCGCATCTTCCTTGGGCACGCCCATTTCCGTAAGTTCATCATAAGCCTTGCGGATTTCCTCGAGCAGGGCCTCGTATTTTGCCAAGGCTTCCGGCTTTTCCGCAATGGAGGGCGGCGTGATGTACTGGAAGCCATGTGCAGCCACATAACGCTGGGACTGCTGGTCATAGGACGCAATGCGGTGGCGCACGAGCTGATGGGTCAGCACCCGGCTCACGCCTTCAATGCCGAAGGTGAAGCTGGCGTGCTCGAGCGTGGAGCCATGCCCCAACGCCACCATGCGGCGCACCATTTCCTTGACCTTTTCATCACTTAACTTTTCCGCCAGTTCCTCAGCACCACTGGCCGAGTAGCAAAGGCGGGCTGCCATAGCCACTGCCCGCTCCGGCTCTGGCGTATGGTTTAAGAGTTTTACCTTAATCATTCGTTAGCTTTTCTCCCTGATTTCCTTCATCATGGCCTGCGAGATAACCTGGAAGGACATTTCCGCTATCTCGTAGAGCCGTTCGTTCTGCTCGGAGAGGTAGAGGCTTCCGAGCAGGGCCTCAAAGCCGGTACTGGCATGATATTCCGCCACGCTGGCACTGCGCGGCGCATGGCTCTTGGCATTGCGCCCCCGGCGGTAAATCGCCTTTTCCTCCTCGGTCAGCTTATCCTCAATGCCCTGATAGGCCTTCGCCTGCCAAACGGCGGATACCATCTGCGCACTGAAGGAATGCAAAGCCTGTACCTTGGCCTGCTCATAGGAGAGCAGGCGGGTGCGCATATAGAGATGGAAATAAGCATCCCCGACATAGGCGAGCACCAACGGATTGAGCTGCTTGACATCCACATCCTGATAGCGTTGGAGGATACCCCCATCACCATCGGGCTGGAACATCATCTCGACAAGCATCTTAAAATGGTCAAACTTCATGCCTTTTTCCACCGTACCCCGTTAGGCGTATCCTCAAGGATAACCCCCGCTTCCTTGAGTTCGTCACGGATTTTATCCGCCAGTGCCCAATTCTTTTCCTTGCGGGCATCCTGACGGATGTTGATGATTAAGTCCATGAGCTTGCCTGCCAGTTCATCATCGGCAGCATCTTCCTGCTCGAAAATGCCGATAATGCCCGTCATCAGCTTGTAGGCGGCAGCGACCTTGGCAAAGTTTTCGCTGTCGAAGGCTGCGCCCTTGTTCATCACATCCTGATAATAGATGTTGATGTCCTTGGACAGGGCAAAAATCTGACTGATGGCCAGCGCCGTGTTGAAATCATCATCCATTGCTTCATGGAACTCCTGGACATAGGCTGCAGCCTTTTCAGCCAAATCCTTAGCCGTATCGCTCGAACCAGCCTTGGCCAGCAGTTCATCCATAAAGCCCTTGGACTGTGCCAGGCGATTTAGGCTAGTCTGTGCTTCCTTCAACCGCTCGTCACTGAAATCGAGCGGACTTCTGTAATGCGTCTGCAGGATGAAGAAACGCACCACTTCCCCCGGATATTCAGCAAGGATATCCTTGACCGTGAAGAAATTGTTCTTGGACTTGGACATCTTCTCGTTATGAATCGTGATAAAGCCATTATGCAGCCAATACTGGGCAAAGCTGTGTTCATCCCCAATGCAGGCCTGGCTCTGGGCAATTTCATTTTCATGGTGCGGGAAGATGAGGTCGCTGCCGCCGCCATGGAAGTCAAACTTCTCACCGAGGTATTTCAGCGACATCGTGGAGCACTCGATATGCCAGCCCGGACGCCCCTTGCCCCAAGGGCTGTCCCAGCTCGGTTCGCCCGGCTTGGCAGCCTTCCAAAGGGCAAAGTCCATGGGATGTTCCTTGCGCTCGTCCACATCAATGCGGGCACCGGCCTGCATGTCCTCAAGCTTGCGGCCGCTCAGCTTGCCATAGCCGGCAAATTTTTCCACACGGTAGAACACATCCCCATTATCCACCGCATAGGCATAGCCCTTGTCCACGAGCTTCTGCACCATGGCGATAATATCGGGAATGGTTTCGCTGACGCGCGGATAAATATCGGCGCGCTTGACATTGAGCGCATCCATAGCCTTGAAATAGGCATCAATGTAGCGGCCGGAAATGTCGCTCCACTTTACGCCTTCTTCATTGGCGGTGCGGATAATCTTGTCATCCACATCCGTGAAATTCTGGATATAACGCACCTTGTACCCCTTATGTGCCAGATACCGGCGGATTACATCCCAGGTCACAAACGGACGGGCATTGCCGATATGCGGATGGTTGTAAGGCGTAACGCCGCAGCAGTAGATACTGGCCTCACCCTCTTTTAAGGGCTTGAACTCCTCCTTGCTGCGCGTCATCGTGTTGTATACTTTTAACATCTATAGAAAACCTCCTGCTTGAAGTGCTCAAGCCTTTTCGATACCTGCCACCGCATAGGCGGAGATACCTTCTTCATTGCCGGTAAAGCCAAGCTTTTCCTCGGTTGTGGCCTTGACATTGACCTGATCCAGTTCAATCCCCAGCACACGCGCGATATTCTCATTCATCTGCGGGATAAAATCCTTCATCTTCGGTTTCTGTGCCACAATCGTCGCATCCACATTACCGGTCACATAGCCCTTTTCCCGGATAAGCTCTGCCACATGTGCCAAGAGCTTCATGCTGTCAGCGCCCTTGAACTGCGGGTCAGTATCCGGAAAATGACGGCCAATATCCCCCAAGGCTGCTGCGCCCAGAAGCGCATCCGCTACGGCATGCAGGAGCACATCTGCATCCGAATGACCCAAAAGTCCCAACGAATGCGGAATTTCCACGCCCCCGATAATCAGCTTGCGGCCTGCCACCAAACGATGGACATCATAGCCCATGCCAAATCTCGTCATTTATCTCCCTCCTCTAACCACGCCTGACGTGCCTCGCTTGCCGCAGCCTGCAGCGTGCTTGCTTCCTCAGCTGCCGTACACTGCAAAAAGGCCTCAGCAATCAGCAAATCCTCCGGCGTAGTCACCTTGATATTGCGGTAATCACTGCTTACTACCGCCACAGGCACACCAATGCGTTCCACGAGGCTCGCATCATCCGTGCCCAGGAAATTATCCTGCAAAGCCTGTTCATTGGCCTTCAGCAAAATATCCTTGCGAAAGCCCTGCGGCGTCTGCACTTCCCACAAGGTACTGCGCGGCGGCGTAGACTCCACCAAGCCTGCCTTATCCACAACCTTAATGGTATTTTTTGCCGGCACGGCGGTAATGGCCCCGCCTTTTGCACGGGCACTGTCAATTACCGCCTGAATCGTCTTTGCCGTGACCAACGGCCTTGCCGCATCATGCACCAGTACCACATCGGCGGTATCGGCAACCCGCTGAAGGCCATTGTAAATGGAATACTGCCGCTCACTGCCGCCAGCTACGACCTGAAACGGCTTTAAGCCAGCCACCTTTTGCAACTGCCGTTCCACGGCGGCCACTTCATCGGCAGCCACAACGACAATCAATTCTCCTACTTCTTCCACCGCGGAAAAAGTCTTCAAGGTGCGGGTAAGTATCGGCTCGCCCCCCAAAGTCAGGAGGACTTTATTTATACCAGCCTGCATTCGTTTTCCCTGCCCGGCGGCAGGAAAAATAACACTGACCATGAAATCACTCCTAGAAAAGCCAGCCCCCTCCCCAGGGGGCTGCTTTTATTTAATTTTTCGGCTTGGCAAAAATCATGCGTCCTGCCGCCGTCTGCAGGGCAGAAGTCACTTCCACCTCGATGGTTTCGCCCATATAGCGATTGCCGTTTTCCACGACAATCATGGTGCCATCTTCGAGATAAGCTACCCCCTGGCCTGCCTCCTTGCCGGATTTGACAATGGCTACCTGCATGGATTCACCGGGAATAACCACAGGTTTTACCGCATTGGACAGGGCATTGATATTGAGTACCTCTACCCCCCGCAGCTGTGCTACCTTGTTGAGGTTGAAATCATTGGTGATGATTTTGCCCCCCACCTGCTGCGCCAGCTGAACCAGCTTGGAATCGACCTCGGGAATATCCTCGAAGTCCTCCTCGGTGATTTTCACCTTCATCCGGCTTTCCTGACGGATTTTCTGCAAAATATCCAACCCGCGCCGTCCACGTACACGTTTCAGCGCATCAGCGGAATCGGCAATATGCTGCAATTCTTCCAGCACAAAAACCGGAATCAGGAGCGTGCCTTCCAAAAAACCCGTCTCGCAAATATCCGCGATGCGACCGTCAATGATGACGCTGGTATCCAGCAACTTGTAGCAGGGCTTATCCTCTGCTGCAGCAGGCACAGCCTTAGGCGCTGCCTGCTTCGTTTCCCGCATTTTGACCAATTCCTTCATAAACTTAGGAATAAAGTCAAAGATACTCACCAATTCCTGACGCTTCTTTATCATGATATGAATACCAAGATAGCCCAGCACAATGCTGAACACGACCGGGATATACTCACCCACTACGGGAATCTTGGAAAAAGCATAGCCCAGCAAATTTGCAATAATGAGTCCGATAAGCAAGCCAATGGCACCAGCAATAACGTCATGCGTAGGCATTTTGTTCAGCTGTGCCTCCACAAAAATGGCAAAGCCCTTGATTTTGCGGATAAAGAACGGGGATAACAGAAAGCCGACTGCGGCACCTGCAACTGCCCCAAAGAGGATACTTAAGAAACCAGCAATGGACAACTTAAAAAAGCCCATCTCTGTTTCCAGCACCTCCGTGCTGATAAAAAAGGTCAAAAACGGCGTCGCCAGATTGAGCAGTGCTCCCCCGGCAATAGCCGCAAGCAGAATAATGAAAAAACGTAAAACTCGGTCTAACATCTTCACACCTCCCTTCTATAATGAATAACTTGCATAACTTTAAGTATAGTAAATTTTCCCTGCCTATGTCAACGAAAAAGCCCCGCAAACAGCAAAAAAATACGGACAGCCAATCATCAGCTATCCGAAATATTCACTTTACGCATTGTTTGCGGCCAGGATATCATCCATCCAGACTGCTACTTCGTCAGGACTCTTGTCACAGGCATAGACCAGTTCACTGACGACAATCTGCCGCGCCAAATCCAACAGCCTGCGCTCACCTGCCGATATGCGCCGCTCCCGCTCCTGCACGACCAGATTGCGGGTAACTGCTGCCGCATCGCAGATATCGCCGGACTTTAAGCGCTCCAGGCTGGTTTGATACCGCCGATTCCAGGTGCCCAGCAGGCGTTCCGGCTCGTCCTCAAGCACGTCACGCACTTCATCCACCCGAGCCTCCGGAATCACATCGCGCAGGCCGATATGGTCTGCCTTATCTGCGGGAATCATCACCTTCATATCCCCTAACGGCATTTGCAGCACATAGTAAGACTTTCCCTCACCTAGTACATCGCATTTCTCTATGCCGGAAATAATTCCGGCACCATGCATTGGATAGACCACCTTATCACCGATTTGTAACAAGCACCCACCCCCTAAGCAATAATAAATAATAGGAAGACCGTACTACACCAATACCATTTTACCACAAAATATTCGTTTTTTCAAAAAAATTTTAAATTTATTTGTCTTTTGCCATCTTCATCCTCTTTTCCATCCTATATAATGTAGCCTTGGAAATCCCCAATTTCACCGCCGCTTCGTCCGCCGTTATATCCTGCGCCTTCCACTGTGCATAGACCACATCCCAATTTTCCACATCGATATATTCAAGCATATACTGTCCTCTGCTTGTGGACATTTTCGCAAACTCATGTTATCATAATAGTAAAACACAAAAGTTTTTTATACCATTTTTCTCAACGCCACATCATGTTATAATATAGGAAAGGAGTACGCTCTATGACATCAGGAAAACATAGTGCCATTAAACCATGGGAAGACCTAACGATTGCTGATGACTATATGTTCAAACTGGTCATGCGTCATCCCAACATCTGTAAACGTCTTATTGAGAAAATACTTAATATCAAAATCAAACACATCGACTATCTCGACGATGAAAAATCACTCAAATTCCGTTACTCTGGAAAAGGTATACGCCTTGATGTCTATGTTGAGGGCGATGATACAATCTACGACATCGAAATGCAAGTGCGCGATTATGGTGACACAGAAATCGCCTACCGCACTCGCTATTATCAATCCATGATAGACGTTGAAGCCTTAGCTGCTGGTACAGATTACAAAAAGCTCAAGAAATCCTATATTATATTCATTTGTCCTTTTGCACTATTCGGCGGTCACCGTCATATGTACACTTTCCGTAACATCTGCTTACAAGATAAAACACTTGAACTAAACGACGGCACTACCAAGGTTTTCCTGTGCTCCGACGGTCAACTGGATGACGTAACGCCAGATATCAAGGCATTTCTTGACTACATAAAGGGGCTCCCCACCAACGATGAATTTGTAAACAGCATCGACCACTTCATAAAAGAAATAAAAATTAAAGAAGAAGAAAGGGTGAGTTATATGACCTTTGCAATGAAAATACAAGAAGCGCATGATGAGTGACGCGCTGAGGGACGTGCTGAAGGACGCGCTGAAGGACGTGCTGAAGGCACTCGCGAAATGGCCATTAATACCGCCATAGATATGCTTCGCGATAATGAACCTATAGAAAAGATTATAAAATATTCCCGCTTAACCGAAGAGCAAATCCGAGAACTCGCTTCACAAATTCATTAAAGATCATCATCAGTCAGACTGCAAGCCTAATCACTTGCAGTCTGACTTTCTTTTATGCCTCGTCTTTTTTCCATCCTATATAATGTAGCCTTGGAAATCCCCAATTTCACCGCCGCTTCGTCTGCCGTTATATCTTGTGCCTTCCACTGCGCATAGACCACATCCCAATTCGCTGGAAAGTTCGTCTGTGGACGGCCGTAATGTATGCCAGCCTTTTTCGCGGCTTCAATGCCTTTGCGCTGACTTTCCTGCCGCTTGGCAGCAACCTCTGCATCAATGCGCAGTTCACACTCAATCTGATTGCTGATACGCGCCCGCCCTTCGTCTGACAAGCGCCTGTATTTTTCTACTAATTCTCCTTCATCTGCAAAAATACGCATATAGCAGACTCCCTCATTCTTTGTCACGAAATTCAAGCTCCAGCTCTACATCAAGCTTCATATGGGCTAGGCAGGACTTTTGCTTGATGTCAGATAGCTGATGAAAATTCTCTAGCAGTTCCCTGTCACGGGGCATCAAGGCCAGGTTGTCCAATCCACTTGTATTGCAACCAACCAACTCATCAAGGGAAATCCTATAGAACCCAGCCAACTTGACCAGCCCATCTATGTCCGGAGAACGCCTGCCACATTCATAGTTCGCATATGTAGCACGGTTGACGCCTATAGCTTCCGCAACCTGTTTTTGTTTATACCCATAAAACTCGCGCCATTCGAGCATTTTTTTATTGACATTAATCATGAATCATATTTCCTCAAAGAAACCTATACATCTCTTTTCCATAACCTGCCATCACTAATCTACATTGGACACAACGTCAAAAACGAATTTATTTTGTCTATCTTGACGGTTTTTGTATTCTTCTTTGTGAAACTTTCATTTTTACTTGATTGGTTCAATTTATTCATGTAAATATTCACAGCCGCTAATACATCACTATACTCGGAATCATCTTTAAGTACTATTTGTTCTACTTCCTTTTTTCCCATTGCATATTCTTTTTTTGCAATATAATCTTTTGCTGCATTTAGGTGATTTTTATTTTGAACATCATTCCTTAGTAAGTACAGCATATTTAATGCTTTCACTTGCATCTTTTCTTCATCCGATAAATTATCATCATAATCAATATATTCAAATAGTATCTTGAACATTCTCGAATCATCATTATCTACCGAATCAATAATTCGTATTATTCTATCATTTGTCCCATATGACTGAGTTGCAATTATTGATGTATTTATAATAGTCATTACCCCCGGAAAAATTGTCGTATAAGCAAAAGCCATCAATGTGGCATAAATATAAAATTTATTTTTTCGTTTTTCCTTTTTATCCCGAATTATCTTATGCCACCAAAAAGATATTCCTATAATCGAAACCAGACACATACCAAAAGATGAAGCAAAAATAAATTCTTCATAGAGTAAAATGTTGCCACGTAACCACAACCTCCCGTATAATTCTAAGGGAAACATGTTCAGCAGACTATGGCTAATTAATTGAATAGGTAAAAAAGGTATACAAATCGTACTAGCAATGCAGGTTTTAGCCAGTATTTTCTTTGCTTCAATCTTTTTATTTGTAGTTTTCTCATAGGATGTTTTAACAATTAAAGCAATCACACTCGGCGCAACAAATAATCCGCTTATATATAGGGTCATATCTAATGGATCCATATATAAGTTATCCGTAATTCCCTTTCTTATATTGAAAATATCCTTATAAAAATAATTTCCTGAAATAAGATCAAAGATTACTAAAAACAAACAATTAAATATATAAATTTTCGTTGCAGCAAGTAACCATCTATCCATCACAACCGCTTTACTTGCAATACGATCCAATTTACTATTATTTTGAAAACAAATCCTTAGTATACGCATATAAAAATATAGTGGCTTATATATTCCGTTAATTTTCATGCAGATACTATCAAATGTTGGCATATTCATTCCTACCAACTCCTATAAACAATGAACACAAAACCAATATACATATAAGTACGGAGTTTACACATAATTGGAAGCAGTCTTATTCTCTATCAATTTTAACATATTTTTTCATTGCACTTATCATTTCATCTGAATTATCCAATAAATTTAAAATATAATCAATATAATATGATTTTTTCCATCCAAATATATTTGGCAACTTACTTGCGTTTATTAGACCTTTATTATTAATAGTTTTTAGTGCTTTACAATAATTTTTATCATCAATAATAGTTTGAATATCACATTTGATATCATTGTATATTTCGATGATATTTATCTCACTCGATAATGAAGAGAAATTATTTTTGAAATCATCTACACCATCTGTCTTACGATTGATTACTTGATATATTCTATTATTCACCTCTTGTTTAGCAAACAAAAGCGATTGACTATCTATGTCTTTCTGCAAAAACTCAAATACATTTTCTTTTACATCGTTCATAATCTGCTCATAATCACGAGGAAAACAAAACTTTTCAGCAGCTACTTTCACCACCTCAGGTAAAAGAAATAAGTTTTCAATTTCTGCCACTTCCAGACAAAAAATGTTATCTTCCTTTAATTTATCAATCTCATCATCTGAGCGACGATCTCTATCAATGATTCCTTTCACTTCAACATAGTTCAAGTCCGCCAAATCATTGTATGCTTTTGTAAAATCAATTACTTTATTGCAATTATCAACTGGAATAACATTATAGTCCCTAAACAAACGCGCATAGATTTTTTTATCTAAACTTGATTCTTTTTTCCCTTCAATTAGTAGAACCTTTTGCCTATTACCCATTATTTCCAACTTTAACGCATCTAATTTATCATTGTCAGAATCAAGCAACTCATATTCCCACGATTCAAACTCTGGCATATTCTTTACCCATATCAACTGAGAATTTACACGCGAAGTTGCAAAATTTAAATTATGTGTAATATACATAAACATGCAATCTGGACGTTCAGCTTCTATTGCGTCCCACAATCTCACTAAGATAGATTTATGTAGATGATTTTCTGGCTCATCAATAATTATGAGACTATTTTCCAATGCGCATAACACTTCTCCAATAAAATAAAATATGGCCCGTTCACCATCACTCATTCCCGCTCCGTTATATAACGACACTGTATCATCACGTATTGATACTTCTATTTTTCCTGGACATATTTTAAGTTTTTTGTTAGGAATAACATCTTCCCATATTTTCTTAATTCTTTCCAATTTAGTTTCATTATTAAACGACGAATTACCTTTCTTGTGTTCATTACGATATTCTATACTTTTCTCATATGACTCTGTCATCAGCAATGTCATCAATTGTGAAAAATCATCTAACAGATGTGTAACCGGCTTATCGCCCCAACGATAGCTCTTTTTTCCATGACTCCTTAACCATTCTTTATTATCATTATTTCTCCCGTACAAAAAACTTTCTTGTATTTTATTAATTTCCGAAGTCATGGTAGCTTCAGGCATACCTAAAGATTTTTGAGCAGAAATTCTATGAATATTAATTTTTTCATTATTAAATTCTACCCAAGCACTCATCCTTGTTTTTCCTGAGCCATTCGCTCCCACTAGTACTATAGATTTTTTATCTTTATTACTTATTGTCTCTATTTTTCCATTATTCGCAGGCAACTTTACTTCAATCATATTATCTCCCATCGACTCCCATTATATTTTTCCTCAGTTTGGGCAAATTTAATATACGTCTTGATTCCTTTTTTCAGCCTCTGAATTATCTTTTATAACCGACCAAACAGAAGCATCGCCAGCATTTGCCCTTTCAAGCTTCAAAATAATAAAACCAAGAAAGTGCGTCTGCCTATCATCTAGGAGATTTTCCAGTAATTCTGCCCAATTTTCTTCTGTCCAAACATACCTTCTTTGAAAAAACGGTATTTCTAAACGCATTTGACCGAACATAAAGCTAAACGAACATTCTTTTGCTTCCATTGATAATCCCCTCAGGTATATCAAAATCTTTCAACACTGTGCATAGGTTTTGCAATGAAAAGCTTTATTTTGATATAATATTCAATTTATTTAGGCATTGGATTATTTTACATAGAAAGTCTTTCTAATGCTTTCTTTATTTTATCCTCATCAAATCCTCTCACCCATTCAGCATTTACGCCATAAGCTTCATCAGGCACAACATTAGCATCATCCAACCTCACGACCACTAAACCATTTTCCTTTTCATTATTTTTTGCTATCTCATATGATTGCCAATTTCTATAACCGATTTTCTTACTATCTTCATGTAAATCATTAGTGTGTTTTCCTATAAGAGCCACCATATATTTTGCTTCACCAATTTTACTACTCAAAACTCTTTTTATTGTAGCTATATCATTGGATTGTATTTCTTTCGGAGTGCAATCACTCATATAAAAGTCTATATTAGGATTTTTATCCCATGCCTTCAATAAATAGTAATATTTCTTATCATGTTCAAAATCAAATGAACATACAACATGTTTTTTAGCCATAAGTCTAAACCTTCTTCAAAACTCCATGTAACTTCATTGATAACCAATTAACGAATGATATATTATCTTTAAACCACTTAGATATTTTATTATGTATTTCAAAAAAATAAAACCAAGTTAATACAAAAATTATTATGCACAACATCGTATCAGATAATATGTTTAGGTAGTAATCTCCAACTTTCCATTCATAAATAATGTGAGATACATTTATCGCTGTAAAATATAAAGGGCATAACATTTTATAAAACAAATCAATCAGATTTAACACGATTGGATAATCAGAAACATAATGTTCACCTTCACGATTAAAAATCGCATTTCGATCTGATAACTCAACTATCTTTTGTTCAAGCTTATGTAAATATGTATAATTACGTTCTATATTAAAAACAGCTTGGATATATTGTATTAATACATATGCTATAAAGAACCAAAATGTTGTTTGCAAAACATTACAGCCTATCATCATTATAATTTCATTTTTCTTATTAAGTACATCTGTAAAAAGTTTAACAATAAACTGCGGATCTATAACCAACAGAAATGACGCAGATTCTAACAAGCAAAGGATAATGAAACATTTATCTCTTCTTTCTTTGACAGCTTTGCTTATTTCAAATGTATCTTTGTAATGGTCACATAATTTATCCAGAAATTTATCATTATCCATAAATTCTCACTTCCTACTTATTTACAGAGTCCCAGCACTCTGCTAAAACATTCACAGTAAAAAGCTTCTTATTTATTTCTTACATACATACGTTCATAGTAATTCTGATAATCGCCGCTGATGATATTCTCCCACCACGAACGATTATCCAGATACCACTGTACCGTGGCTTTTATGCCGTCTTCGAATTTTGTTTCCGGCAGCCAGCCCAGCTCATTATGAATCTTAGTCGGGTCAATGGCGTAACGGCGGTCATGGCCCTTGCGGTCACCGACGTATTCAATCAATTCTTCGCCCTTGCCCAGCTGCTTGAGAATCGTCTTGACGACATCAATATTGGC
>CADAAS010000046.1 GCA_902785885.1 Pseudoselenomonas ruminantium | reverse complement strand
ACTCATTTATCATATCGCATTTGTTTTAGACTGTCAAGAACTTTTTTAATTTTTCTTTTTTGTCTAAATTCGAAAGCAATCTGTTACAATCCCTTGCCAGTCAAGGCTTGCTGGATTGTGTTTTCTGTGCTCTCGCTCAGCGACTTGTACTATATTACACGCTTTATCATCCGTTGTCAATACTTTTTACAAAAAATCGCAAAAAAAGTTCCCGCAAAGGGTTTAACCCCGTTTGCGGGAGCTTGTTCACTCTACCTCGATGCCGGCGCGTTCATAGTATTCAGCCAAAACATCATCCGTCCTTTTCCCCGTCTGCTCACCAAGGTCATCAGCCATCAACTCACAGGCGTAGCTGAGATTGGCAAAGAGGTTAATCAGGCTTTGATACTTATTGACCTCTGCGTAACTGCTTTCCAACATCTTCATCTGCTCCAGCTGCTGCAAAGCCTCACGAACTGGCCGTTTTACATCTTTCATTTACATGCCCTCCATACAATTTTTCTTCCTAATCTGCTATATTCTTGATTTTCTGCCGAATACCTGCCGCCCGCCATAACTTTTTTCACCCGCTAAAGGGATTTTCTCTGTATATAACGAATATTCCCACTAAGGAACTGGCAATAAATAAATTTTAAGATAGGACGCAGGATAAATCTTTATACCTAAAATTTATTTATGAACAGTTCCTAAGGATTTATCTATAGAAAAAGGAGGGATTTATGTGGATGCTTTGCTTTTGTCGCGATGGCAATTTGCCATTACCACCATTTACCATTTTCTTTTTGTCCCACTGACCCTGGGACTTACCATCTGGGTGGCCTTGCTGGAAACCTGCTATGTACGCACCCAGCGCCCCCATTGGAAGGAGCCCTGCCGCCAGCTGGTAAAATTCTTCGGCACGTTATTTCTGATTAATTTCAGCCTGGGCGTGGTCACGGGTATCGTACAGGAATTTCACTTCGGCATGAACTGGTCCGAATACTCCCGCTTTATGGGCGATATTTTCGGTGCGCCATTGGCCCTGGAAGCCTTGACCGCCTTTTTTCTGGAATCCACATTCCTGGGCATTTGGATGTTTGGCTGGGACAAGCTTTCCCCGAAAATGCATTGTCTCTGTGCCTGGCTGATTGCCATTGGCAGCAATTTGTCGGCCTTTTGGATTCTCGTCGCCAACTCCTTTATGCAGCATCCGGTCGGCTATGTGCTGCAAAATGGCCGCGCTGAAATGAACGATTTTCTCGCGTTAGTCACGAATCCCTATGTAGTTGGGGAATACTCACACGCCCTGTTCTCCGGCATCACCACAGCCGGTGTATTGGTGCTCGTCGTAGCAGGCTGGAAATACGTGCATGACAAAGAGTCCAAGGCCGTTTTCCAACAGGTATTAACTGCCGGAGCCATCTATCTTGCTGTTGGCGTATTAGGCGTTATGGGCAGCGGCCATATGCACACACAATACATGGCAGAAGCCAATCCCATGAAACTGGCTTCAATGGAAGCACTTTGGGAAAATGCCAATCCTGCCCCCTTTGCCGTAATGGCCGTTATTGACCAGGAGCATAACCAAAACGCCTGCGAAATCAAGATTCCCTTCCTGTTCTCCCTGATGCTTTACAATAAGCCGGAAGGAGAAGTCAAGGGGATTAACACCGTGAATGCTGAAATGGTGGCTAAATACGGCAACGGGGATTATCGCCCCGATGTATTTGGCCTGTTCTGGAGTTTCCGCATTATGGTAGGCTGCGGCGGTGCTATACTGCTCATTGCCTTTGCCGTAGGTGCGCTTTCGCACCTGAACCGCCTGGATAAATATCCCTGCCTGCTGAAACTTCTGCCTCTGGCATTGCCCCTGCCCTTCCTGGCCAATACGGCCGGCTGGTTTATCGCCGAAGGCGGCCGTCAGCCTTGGATTGTCGTCGGCCTGCAAAAGACCGCCGATGCGGTATCCCCGAATCTTACGGGCATGGAAGTATTCCTGACCATGGCAGGCTTTACCCTGCTCTACCTGCTGCTGATTATCGCCGCCCTCTATGTGGCTGTGCGCTATATCAAAAATACCTCTATTCCACAGAACACGCATGAAGGGAGGGACGCATGATGGATTATCAGATGATTTGGTTTATCCTAATCACCGTACTCTTTACGGGATTCTTCTTTTTGGAGGGATTTGACTACGGCGTAGGTATGCTTGCGCCTTTTGTGAGCAAGCGCGAAGAAGACCGCGGCCTTATCCTGCGCACCATCGGCCCGGTATGGGACGGCAACGAAGTATGGATGATTACCGCCGGCGGTGCCCTGTTTGCCGCCTTTCCTCATGTGTATGCTACCATGTTCAGCACCTTTTATCTGGCGCTGTTCCTAATGCTCGTCGCCCTGATTCTCCGTGGAGTCGCCTTTGAACTACGCACCAAGGAAAAATGCCCCTGCTGGCAGAAAACGTGGGATGTCGCCATCTTCATCGGCAGCATTGTCCCCGCTTTTCTCTGGGGCGTGGCCGTGACGGATTTGGCCGCGGGGCTCCCCATCAGTGCCAATATGGTCTATCAGGGAAATTTCCTTGACTTATTGAGCCTCTATTCCATCCTGGGCGGGCTGGTCTTTGTACTGGTCTTTGCCTATCATGGCGCCGCCTTCCTGCAGCTGCGACTGGTGGATAAGGGCCTGCTATACCGCGTACAGGATTTAGGCAAATTTGCGGGCGTATGTGGCGCAATTGCCTATGTATTTTACCTGCTCCTGACCTGGGAAAATACCGACCTGCTGGTCCGGCCCGCTGCTTTGGGGCTGTTTATCGCCACAGCGGTATTCTTCCTGGCCAGCTTGTATCGCTTTGCGAAGGCACCGGGCAAAGGGAGTTTTATCCTGGGAGCACTGGCCGTTGCCAGCGTGACTATCGGCTTTTTCACCGGTATGTTCCCGCGTCTTATGGTTTCGAGCCTTAATCCGGACTGGAGCCTGACCATCACCAACGCCTCTTCCACGGAGTACACCTTATCCATTATGACTGTTGCCGCGCTTGTACTCGTGCCCATTGTCCTCGTCTATCAGATATGGACCTACTACATCTTCCGCAAGCGCGTAACTGCAAGTGATGTTTCCCATTATTGATTCCGCTTGGTTCCGACACAGAAAGGCAGCCATGATTCCAGCACGTTTTCAACTCTATGGACAAAAAGATAAACGCAACCTGCTCCTGCTTTCCTTAGGGCAGCTCGTCCATGTCGCACTCTATACCAGTGCCATGGGCGCACTTACCTATATCGTCAACGCTGTTTTTCTACAGGAAAAACCGATTGCTGAAGCAGCACCAGTTTTGCTGGTGCTGCTTTTCCTGCTTATCTGCCGGGAATTCATCCTCTACCGACAAAAACAGCAGCTGCTGGCCATGTCCCAAGACTTCCGTCAGCAAGTGCGGCAAAAACTCCATCGACAAGGGCTTGCCAATCCGCTGGCCGCCGATGACAGTTCCGAGCTGTTGACCCTGAGCTGTGAAACGACAGAAACACTGGATGACGATTATCAAGTCCTGCTCCCTACGCTTATCTCCCTGCTTACGACACTTCCTTTCCTATTGGTCGTCTTTGCCTGCAACGATATCATCACCACCGCCATTGCCCTCGTCACCCTGCCCATTGCCCCCTTCCTGCTATACCTGCTGGGCAGCCTGACCAAAAAACGCAGTGAAGCCGCCTGGCAGTCTATGCGCAATCTTACGCAAGGATTTCATGAACTCCTGCAGGCCCTGCCCATGCTCAAAATCTTCCAACAGGACAAGGCGCAGCGTTCCACCGCCCAAAAGCTTATTCAGCAGTTCTCCACGGCAACGCTAAACGTACTGGAACAAGCCTTTTTAGCCAGCTTTGTTTTGGAGCTGATTACCACCTTGGCCATCGCCCTGATTGCCGTAACCATTGGCCTGCGCCTGCTAAATGGCGAACTTTCCTTTGCCACCGGCTTTTTCCTGCTCCTGCTGCTGCCGGAATTCTATCAGCCCTTGCGCCAAAGCGGTACTGCCTTTCATACCACTATGAACACCAATACCGCCGCTGCGAAAATCGCGCAGGCCTTGACTGAAACCGACCAAGCCCCCCATCATGGGCACCATGAACAATTAGCAATTCCACCAGCCATACATATCCGCAAAATGTCCTTTACCTATCCAAAGCGGCATACCCCCACATGGCAAAATCTCAATCTGACCCTGCCTGCTGGAAAAATCACCGTCCTTACCGGCAGCAGCGGTTGTGGCAAGACCACCCTGCTGATGCTTATCGCCGGACTTTATGCACCAACGGACGGCGGTATTTATCTGGAAGACCAGCGGCTCCATACCATGCATCCTGCCAGCCAGCAAAAACTCATCGGCTATCTTCCGCAGGAACCGCACCTCTATCAGGGAACCCTGCAGGAAAACCTGCTGCTCTTTCAAGATGCTCCCGCTGAACGCTGCCTGCAAGCCTTGCGGCTGGCTCGACTGGAGGATTTTTACCACCATCTTCCAGATGGGCTGTCCACCCGTTATGGCGATGGCGGACAAAAATTATCCCAAGGGCAATTAAAGCGCCTGGGGCTTGCCCGCCTTATCCTGCAAAATAATCCCGTTATGCTATTGGACGAACCTACCACCGGCTTGGATGAACACACCGAAGCCAAGATTATCCAGACGCTAAACGTCATCGCCAAAGGTCGTACCATGATTATCAGCAGCCACCATCCGGCGGTACTGGAGCTTGCCGATAATGTCATTGATTTGCATGCTTACCTGCCAAGAGAGGAGGATGCACCATGATAAAGGAAATATGGTCATTGCTCCGCCCTTTGGATATCATTCTGCTCCTGCTTCTCAGCTTGCTTGCCTTGCTGTCCAACCTTGGCTTGCTGGGAGCTGCCGCCTGGCTAATCAGTTCTGCTGCCCTGCAACCTCCCTTATATGCGCTGGCTTTGGGCATAACCGCCGTGCGTGCCTTGGGCATCGGACGGGCATTGCTGCGCTATGGCGAGCGCTATTTTACCCATAAGGGTGCCTTTGCCGTCTTGGCGGCGCTGCGCCTGCGCCTTTACGACAGGGCAAGCCAGCTTGCCGGCTTGCCACAGCCAGCCCAAACGAAAGGCACGCTGCTCCACGATATGCTGGTTGGTGCCGATATCCTGCGGGATTTTCTGCTGCGCGGACTGCTGCCGCCCCTGACACTCCTGTTGGCTGTACTGCTCATAACGCTTTTGCTCAGTCCCTATCTGTCCTATGGCAGCTTTATCCTGCCCATTCTTTACCTTAGCCACTGCCTGCCCCTTTGGCTAAGCCCACAAAAATCGAGCAGCAGCCGCTACCACAGCCAACTGTTGGACTTTGCCCAGGGCAGTCATGAGCTGTCACGGGCAGGCAGCTTAGACGTTACGACCTCCCAGCTTGACCGGGCGGCTAAACATTGGCAGGGCAATGTATTTTGCGATAAGACACGCACGAATCGGATTGATTTTCTCCTGGGCCTGATGCGTATTTTCGCGTTTCTTTGGCTCTTTATCCTGCTCCTCACAGCACTACAGCAAAAGCAACTGGATGGTATCAGCCTATGTACCTGGTTATTATTGCTTTTAGCCCTCCTGAATGAATTTGCCGCCCTGCCCGCAGCCGCCCGCCATTTCCGTCAGGCACGGAACGCCGCTGGTTGGCTGTCTCCCCATTCAGCAGACACTTCTACCAGTATCCATCCCCCGGATGCCGCTAAACTGCTCACGGTTTCTAATTTAGAATTTCATTATCCACAGGGATTACCCATTTTTTCTGCGCTCGATTTTTCACTTTCTCCCGGCTGTCATACAGCAATTGTCGGCGACAGCGGCAGCGGCAAGACCACACTGGCCTGCCTGCTGTCCGGGCTTTGGGCGCCCACCAAGGGAAGTGTCCACTACGAATCCACTGTCCGGCCCTTTATCTGCACAATTCCGCAGGGAAGTTTCCTGTTTGCCGGTTCCATAAGAGAAAACTTTCTCAGGCTCCATCCCTCCATCACCGAAAGCGAAATACAACAGGCCCTGCAAGCGGCACAGCTCACAGCTGTTTGGCAAAAACTTCCGCAAGGGCTCGATACCCCCTTAGGCGAAAATGCCTGCCATCTTTCCGGCGGCGAACGCAACCGTTTAATCAGCGCCCTTATTCTGGCCAGTTCTGCCCCAATTCTCCTTTTTGACGAACCTACCGCCGGTCTTGACCTCCCCAATGCCAATAAGCTGTTAGGCGCTATCTTAAAGCGGGCTGACCAGGCTGGACAGACCGTAATCATCATCACGCATGATTTACCGCAGCTATCCCGCTTTTCCCAGGTAATCCGGCTTACGCCAGCACAAACTTAATATTGGTTTTTCCTGTTGCCTATGGTAAAATATTACTAATATACTTTCTACTTTAAGGATGTGATTTTTCGTTGGATAGTTCTGACACAGGTTTATTATTGGTATTGATGATTGTTCTGCTGTTGACGCTCGGCTTCTTTTCCCTGATGGAAACAGCCATTGCCGAAAGTCACCGCAGTAAATTGGAAAAAATGCAGGAGGACGGCAATGCCGATGCCGGAAAGTCCCTTGACCTATTGGAACAGGACGACCGTATGCTTTCCTTGTCACAGATTGGCATCACCATGAGCAGCATCTTAATCGGTGTCTGCACAGGCGTGCTGCTCGCCCCTATGGCCGCAAAGCTTTTGCCGATTCCCCATGCGCAAACATTGTCGCTCGTAATCAGCGTGCTCCTGATTACCTGCCTTGCCCTGCTGCTCGGCGAATTTCTGCCCAAGAAGACCGCCTTGCAAAAGCCGGAAGCTATGCTGCTGAAATATCATGGCATCATGCGGCTATTGGCCAGAGTTACCCGCCCCTTTGTTTCCCTGCTCTCCGGGGCAGCCAATATGATTCTCTTGATTTTTGGCATCAATCCCCATGCTGCAGATACCGTAACCGAAGATGAGGTCAAGGACTTAATTGAGCAAGGTACGGAAGATGGTACCTTTGAAAAGACTGAGCAAGCCATGGTGGACAAGATTTTTCATCTCAGTGACCAGACGGCCTATGCCCTGATGACGCCCCGCACGCAAATGCTGTGGCTCGACTTAGCCGACTCCCTTTGGGAAAATATGCGGCTTATCCGGGAAACGCCGCAGGATATTTTCCCCGTAGGCAGGGATAGTCTCGATGATTTCTGCGGCGTCCTCTACGCCAAGGATTTGCTCAATGCCACCCTGGCCCATGAAGTTCTGGATTTATCCCAGTATATCCGCAAGCCACTCTTTATCCCCCGCTCCATGGAAACCTTCCGCGTGCTGAAGCAGTTCCGCACTACGGGTATTCATGAGGCGATGGTTCTGGACGAATACGGCGGGGTTATCGGCTTTCTGACCATGGACGATATCCTGCAGGAAATCGCAGGGGAATCCTTTGCCGCCCACGAGGAAGAAGCAGCACAGCTCACCGTCCGTGACGAAAACAGCTGGCTGGTGGACGGGCTTTACGACATTGACGATTTCAAGGCAAAATTCTCCATCGAAGAACTTCCCGATGAGGACCATGACCACTACCAGACCATGGGCGGCTTTTTGACCTCCTATTTTGGCTATATCCCCAAGGCAGGCGAGCGCATCGACTGGCAGGACTTCACGTTTGAAGTTGTGGATATGGATGGGGCGCGCATTGATAAAATTATGATTACTAAAAAGAGTGCTGAAGAAACGGTTGTAGCAACTGAATAGTTATAGTATTGCTTACATCTTGGTGCTAAGACGCCCGGTGGCCGGTGATATCTTTCCTTCGCGCAAGCTTGTCAAACGCTGCGGAAAGGCATCACCGGCCACCGGGCTTTTTGCGTACCTTTTATTATCTTTGCGTGCTTTATGCTGCTTTTGTTGTTTTGCTGATTTCTTATTCGCGCTTATTTGCTGGCTATAATAGCAAACAGCGGGAGGGTATCAAACTGCATATTCTTGTCGGTGCGGACTTTGGGGGCGATTTCTTCTTCTACGGTTACCTGCATGCCCAAATCGCGCAGGAACTGGGCGTCCCACTGCGGACGGCGATGGGTGCTGATGCGCAGTTCGTCCTTTATATCGTTGCATTCCGTAACCAGTTCCTGGCGGATATTGGCGTGGACATCGGCCTGGTCCTCCTTGCGGGAGAAGGTCACAAGGCCATAGTCGGAATCAAAGTTCAGGAGCTTGCCGTCTTTTTTCAGCACCCGCTGCCATTCACGATAGGCCTGCATAACATCCGGCAGAGTCCAGGTGAGGTTGCGGCTGATGACCACATCGAAAGTTTCATCGGCAAAATCCAGTTCCTGCGCATTCATCTTGCGAAATTCCGCTGAGCAGCCGGCAGCCAGGACATTCTGCTTGGCCTGATGCAGCATATCCGCAGACATGTCAATGCCCGTTACCTTATGCCCCAGCTGTGCGAGCAAAATGGCGAAAAAACCTGCACCTGTGCCAATATCCAGTATCTTCAAGGGCGCAGCGGCAGGCAGTTTCTCCTGCAGATATGCCTGCCAGGCAGCTGCACAAGGGCCGCTCAGCTCCTTTTGCCGCAGCTTGCTGAAATCACGGCTGCGCTCGTCCCAATAGGCTTCTATCTGTGCATTCAGCTGATTTTCCTGTTCATACGCTGACAATTTAGGTTGTACATTATGTTTCATCATCTTCACCTGTCCCATTTCCAATATCTATACAATAGTTTATCCCCTTTTTCCCAAAAATTTAAGCCCCCCAGGGGGTTCAAAATCCCTGGAAGGCTTATCCTTTTTTATCTTATATTGACTTGATGAACCAGGAAAACGTATTCACCAGCCAGGAGCCCATGCTAAAGCCACTGTTTACGCCCTCGGTGATCAAGGGGACCTGATCCACTTCCTGTCCATTATACAGGATTTCAATCTTCCCCACTTGCTCACCCGCCTTTAGCGGTGCTGACACGACCTTGGGCACATCAAAGGCCAGCGAATACTTGCCCTTATCCTCGCCGTTAATCAGCGGATATTCAATATCCCGTTCAGGATAAAGCTGGGTAGATGCCTGTACCCCATTGGCTACCCAAACTTTACGTGGGGTTGTGTCCTTTGAGAGCACCTTGTCCATCTTCACATGATCAAAGCCATAATCCAAAAGCTTTTCTGCATCCTTAAAGCGGTCATCCGGCGTGGGCGCCTTCATCAGCACGACAATGAGCTCCACGCCATGACGGCGGGCGCCGGTGGCCAGGCAGCCACCGGCGGCACTTGTCCAACCGGTCTTGATGCCGGTCATGCCCTCGTACTTGCCCAACAGCTTATTGGTATTATGTGCCTTGAAGGACTTGCTCCCCGGAGAGGTCCAGTAAATCGTCCGCTGTTCCTGCCCGACAATCTTGCGGAAATCCGGATTTTTCATGGCATAGCAGGCAAGTTTTGCCATATCCCTAGCCGTGGAATAATGCCCCTCTGCCGTCAGCCCATTGGGATTGACAAAATGCGTATCCTTCATGCCCAGTTCCTCGGCCTTGCCGTTCATTATCTTGGCAAAGGCGGATACGCTGCCAGCCATAGCCTCTCCAAGCGCCACCGCTGCACCGTTGTCGGATTCCATGAGCATGCCGTTCAGCAGTTCATCCGTGCGGATTGTCTCACCTGGCAGCACCCCAACCGATGATGATTCCGTATAGGCAGCCTCCGGCGACATAACAATCTGCGAGCGCATGTTCATCCGTTCCAAAGCCAGTATGCCGGTCATAATCTTGGTCATGCTGGCCGGATACAGGCGCTCATCAGCATTTTTCTCCCAAACGACTCGCCCCGTAGAGGCCTCCACGATAATCGCCGCTTGCGCCGTAATCTCCGGTTCGCCGCCTTCTCCCGCCGCTATTGGCAGCTGTATTGTGAGCAGGCAGGCCACCATGAACAGCGACGCTATCTTATGCCAGAATTTCACTGTATCAATCTCCCTTTATCAAAAAATGCAAAACAAAATAAGGCTCTCCTCTTGGAAAGCCTTTTTAGTATACCACGTTATCGGATTCTATGCATGAATTTTTTACCAGCTGAACGCCGCCTCAAACATCCGATGCCAGGGAAGTTTTACCTTGACCTCATCCAAGCCGGAAAATGGCGGAAGATTTTTCTGCGCAAACAGTCTCATTTCCTTTTCCAAACGAGCCGTGATTGCCCCTTCCCTCTTGCCAATATGCGCGTAAGCATCATCCTGGCGGAAGCCATAAACCAACGCGCCTACCTGCCCACGCACATTGGACTGATAGCCCCAATCATCGAGGTAACGCATACTGAGCAGCTGGTCGCAGTCATCATCACTCATGCGGCTGGAAAGCATCCCTGTGGCCAGCGCAAAGCCTGTGCTGTTCGTGGCGGTATTCCAGCCGGAATACGCCCGCAGGCGGTACAGAAGATTTCCCTGCTGCAAGGATTTCATCAAGGCATTATCGGCACCGTTGGCAAAGGCAATATCCGCCAATGCGATATTGCGACGCAGGTACACGTAGTCATTGACTTTTTGCACCATGGCCTGCGTATTTTCCCGCCATTTGCCATTATTGGCGGGGAACAGCTTATTTCCCTCCTGCATATTCCAGGATTCGCCGGTTGCCCCATTGACATTGGTATTGACCAAAAGGATCAAATCCGCCCGGTCAGGGCTGCTGACTGGCACACCGCCAGCCACACGGATTGCCGCCTTTACCGAATCGCCGATTTTGGCATCGGAATAGCTCGGCACGGTATCATAGCCTTTTCCCGGCGCATATTCGGTATAGACGAACGGAATCACGTTTTCCATATCATTAACGGCCCTGGTCATTAATAACAGGCCAAACTCATCAATACCTGCCAACAGCTGGAATTTCGTGGTCGAAATCCCCTGTGCATAGGCATTTAATTCCCGCGCTTCCCTATGCGTCTGGGATAACGGCGCGTTATCGTCCTTGCCGATAACCAGATAGGAGAGTTCTCCGGCTCTTGCCATATCGATAAGCTTCTTGCTTACATGAATATTCTTGTCCCGCCGGTTTTTCCAGTCCTGCCAGTCCTCCTGCGGTATAGCAGCTTCCAACTTGGACAGTTCCTGCTTTTCATGCGGATTCAATGGCGTAGTTTCCTGCTTGTCGAGCAATCCAGACCGGCGGAAAATATCGGCCCCGTATGTTCTGCAGTATTCCGGTTCCTCCACGCCGGCGGCCGCACCGGATTTTGGCGTACGCATCAAGGACGCAAAGACATAGAGTTTCAGCTGCGGGTTTTCCTTCTGTAAATCCGCCAGCCGCTGCGCCCTATTCAGCAGCTTTTCCTCCGGCTCCTCATGCTTGCGGGATGGCACCAAACCGCCATAAATCATGCTGTCAGCTGAAATCATCGCCGCTTTCGCCCCCGGCAGATTTTCCCTCGTCCACTTCCATAACGCCTCTGTATCACCAAAACGGTCATAGCCGCTGCTCAGCATTTCCTCCGGCGGCATAACAACATCATAGCCCGCCCTGCGCACAACATCCGCCGTTTCCTCGGCAGAAATCGGGCGGTTGTCATGGGGGATAAACAAAATCTTATCTGCTGCCTGGGCAAACGTCAACGAGCATGCCCATACGGCTCCCATAACCACAAAAGTTTGCAGACTTCGTCTTAAGTTCATCACATTTCTCCTATTATCCGCATTAAATCAAATATCCGACTATTATTCTACAGGTTACATGCAATTCCTGCAACAAAAAACCTTCCCCCGCAGGGGAAGGCCTTATGCTCTATGGAGATGTGATTACATCATGCCCGGCATGCCCATGCCCGGAGCACCGCCAGCCGGCATAGCCGGTTTTTCTTCCGGCTTGTCAGCAACCAGCGTTTCCGTGGTCAGTACCATGGAAGCGATGGAAGCAGCGTTCTGCAGGGCGGAGCGCGTAACCTTGGCCGGGTCAACGATACCAGCCTTGATCATGTCAACGTATTCATTCTTGAGGGCGTTGAAGCCGATGCCGTCGCCAGCCTTCTTCACTTCTTCAACAACTACAGAACCTTCGAGGCCAGCGTTGTCCGCAATCTGACGAACCGGTTCTTCGATAGCACGACGAACGATGTTTACGCCAACCTTTTCGTCGCCTTCCACGTTGATTTTGTCGAGTGCCGGCAGAATGTCGATGAAGGTCGTGCCGCCACCAGCTACGATACCTTCTTCAACAGCAGCGCGAGTTGCGTTGAGAGCATCTTCGATGCGGTACTTCTTGTCCTTCATTTCGACTTCGGTAGCAGCACCGATTTCGATAACAGCAACGCCGCCAGCCAGTTTAGCCAGACGTTCCTGCAGTTTTTCCTTGTCGAAGTCAGAAGTCGTTTCCGCAATCTGCTTCTTGATCTGTGCTACGCGAGCTGCGATAGCGTCCTTATCGCCAACGCCATCAACGATCGTGGTTTCTTCCTTCGTGGAACGAATCTGACGAGCGCGACCGAGGTCTTCGAGCGTTACGCTGTCGAGCTTGCGGCCCAGTTCTTCGCTGATAACCGTACCACCCGTGAGGATAGCAATATCTTCGAGCATAGCCTTGCGGCGGTCACCGAAGCCAGGAGCCTTCACAGCCAAAGCCTTGAAGGTGCCGCGGAGCTTGTTGACAACGATGGTCGTCAGGGCTTCGCCGTCAACGTCTTCAGCGATTACAGCCAGCTGCTTGCCCTGTTTTACGACCTGCTCGAGAATCGGCAGGATATCAGCAATAGCGGAAATCTTGCGGTCCGTAATCAGGATGTACGGGTCATCGAGAACAGCTTCCATCTTGTCCGTGTCCGTTACGAGGTACGGGGAGATGTAGCCGCGGTCGAACTGCATGCCTTCCACAACGGAGAGGTTCGTAGCCATGGACTTGGATTCTTCAACGGTGATAACGCCGTCCTTGCCAACTTTTTCCATAGCTTCCGCGATGAGTTCGCCCGTTTCTTCGTTAGCGGAAGAAATCGTAGCAACCTGGGCGATGTCAGCCTTGCTTTCAATCGTCTTGGCCTTGGACTGGATTTCGTCAACCAGGGCAGCTACAGCCTTGTCGATACCCTTTTTGATGATCATCGGGTTTGCGCCAGCAACAACGTTGCGCATGCCTTCACGAATCATGGCCTGTGCCAGGAGCGTTGCCGTCGTCGTACCGTCACCAGCGATATCGTTGGTCTTGGTCGCAACTTCCTTAACGAGCTGTGCCCCCATGTTTTCGAACGGATCTTCGAGTTCGATGTCGCGGGCAATCGTTACACCATCGTTGGTGATGGTATTTCTTTTCGAGCACTACGTTACGGCCTTTTGGGCCAAGGGTTACTTTTACGGCGTTAGCCAGTGCATCAACACCGCGACCCAGGGCGCGGCGAGCTTCTTCGTCAAACAGGATCTGTTTAGCCATTTATATTACCTCCAGAAAATACGCTTAATTAGAGAATTGCCAGAATATCGCTTTCGCGGACAATCAGGTATTCCTTATCATCAACTTTAACTTCGGAACCGGAGTACTTGGAGAAAACAACCGTGTCGCCAGCTTTTACTTCCATAGCAGCGCGCTCACCGTTTTCCAGAAGTTTGCCCGTACCTACAGCTACAACCGTGCCCTTCTGGGGCTTTTCTTTAGCCGTGTCCGGCAGTACAATCCCGCTGGCGGTCTTTACATCGCCTTCAGCAACTTCGATGACAACTCTTTCGCCCAATGGCTTAATCATAGGTATC
>CADAAS010000045.1 GCA_902785885.1 Pseudoselenomonas ruminantium | reverse complement strand
GACAAGATTATCGGTGAGCTCGGCCGCGCTGACAAGGATAACATCAAGCTCATCGTCAATCGTATTCGTCCGCAGATGGTCGAAGATGGGGACATGCTCGATATGGAAGCCATTAACGATATCCTCTCGCTGGATTGCATCGGCCAGGTACCCGATGACTTGAAGGTCGTTACCAGCACCAACAAGGGCGAGCCTTGCGTAACCATGAATGACAGTGAAGCAGGCCAGGCTTACCGCAATATCGTAGGGCGTATGCTTGGCGAGGATATTCCGTTTATGGAATTCCACAAAGATGGCGGCTGGTGGAAACGCCTCAAGCGTATGTTCAGACGATGAGAGGAGGGGTTATATGTTGGAGGCATTGATGAAAATTTTTGGCAAGAAAGAAGAAACCGGCAAGATTGCCCGGGATCGCTTAAAGGTAGTGCTTATCCATGACCGCGCCAATATCTCTCCCGAAGTTATGGACAACCTGAAAAACGACATCATCAAGGTGATTTCCAATTATATGGAAATCAATCAACAGGATATGGATATTTCCCTTGCCAATGATGATGATTCCGTGGCCCTGGTGGCCAATATCCCCGTCAGCCGCATGAAGCATGACAAGGGCGAGCACTGAGAGAAGATAGATTGGCATGACAAAATCAATTTTGCGCCGTACGGACATTACCTTGCTGGCGGCCACAGCGGGCATCCTGGTTATGAGTATCATCATTATCGGCAGTGCCACGCACATCAATACCCCTGGTGACGAACGGTATTGGTTTGTGGCCCGTCAGGGGATCTTTGCGGCGGTAAATATCGCTATGGCAGCTTTTTTGATGAACTTTGACTATAAGATACTGCAGGGCTATGGCAATAAGCTCTACATCTTCAATCTCATCATGCTGATAGCCGTTATGCTGGTGGGGCAGTCGGCCTTGGGGGCCCAGCGCTGGATTTCCATTGGGCCCATCAGTATTCAGCCCTCGGAGTTTTCCAAAATCATCATGATTGTTTCCTTGGCGACCATGCTGGAGGAACGGGTGGGAAAACTCAACAATATCCATGACTTGCTGCCCGTGGCGGCCTATGTGGGTGTACCGTTCCTGTTAGTCCTGAAGCAGCCGGATTTAGGTACATCGCTGGTCTTTATGGCGATTTTCTTTGGCATGGTCTTCACCTGTGGCATAAATCTGCGCTTGTTGGGCGGAATATTTGCCACAGGCATTGCGATGATGCCCTTGCTTTGGCATTTTTTGAAGGACTATCAGAAAATGCGCATCATGGTCTTTATGGACCCGAATGTTGACCCATTGGGGTCGGGGTATCATATCATCCAGTCCAAGATTGCCATTGGTTCGGGGATGCTCTTTGGCAAAGGCCTTTTCGAGGGCACGCAAAGCCAGCTGGACTTTTTGCCGGAAAACCACACGGACTTTATCTTTGCCGTGGTGGGTGAGGAACTAGGCTTTATCGGTGTCGTGGTTCTGCTGCTGCTGTATCTCGTGGTCCTATGGCGCGGCGTGCAGATTGCGCAGGATGCCAGCGATATGTTTGGCCGGCTTTTGGCCGTGGGCATCACGTCCATGCTTGCCTTCCATGTGCTGGTCAACGTGGGCATGACCTTGGGCATCATGCCGGTTACGGGCATTCCCCTGCCGCTCATGAGCTATGGGGTAAGCTCGCTGACCACGAATATCATGGCGATAGCGATATTGCTGAATATACAATTGCGAAAGAAAAAACTAGAATTCTAGAAAAGAAAAGCCTTCCCCTCTGGGGAAGGTGGCACGCACGGCGTGACGGATGAGGTAAATTTGTTGCAGGTTGATTTCTGACTGGTGATGGGATTACCTCATCCGGTCCTATCGGACCACCTTCCCCTCCAGGGGAAGGCTCTGTATTTGAACTGAATGTGTAAAAAGATGTATGGAGGAATTTAACGAAATGGTACAACTCAATCATGAGGTGCTCCAGTCGGTGCTGAAGCCGTCCCGTTATACGGGGGGCGAATGGAACGCAGTGATTAAGGATTGGGATAAGGTAGACTGCGCCTTCGCGCTGGCCCTGCCCGATGTTTATGAAGTGGGCATGAGCAATCTGGGACTCGCGATTCTCTATGAAATTCTGAATCGGGAAACGGGCGTTGCCGCTGAGCGTGTTTATGCGCCCTGGACGGATATGGAGGCGGAGATGCGGGCGCGCAATATCCCGCTGTTCTCGCTGGAAACGAAGCATGAGCTTATCGCGTTTGATTTCTTCGGCTTTTCCCTGCAGTATGAGATGATTTACTCCAACGTGCTCAATATGCTGGACTTGGCGGGGATTCCCCTGTGGAGCAAAGAGCGCGGCGAGGATATGCCCTTTATCGTGGGCGGTGGTCCCTGCGTCTACAACGTAGAGCCGATTGCCGACTTCTTTGACTTCTTTATCGTCGGCGAAGGCGAAGAAGTGATTGTCGAGGTGTCCAAGGCCTTTATTGAATGGAAAAAGGCAGGGCGCATTGGCGGGCGCAGAGGTTTCCTTGAACGCCTGCTGACCATTGATGGCATTTATGTGCCGTCCTTCTACGAGCCGAAATACACGGCGGATGGCGACTTTGAAAAGCTCGAGCCGCTGCATGAAAACGCCAAGTCCCTTATCTATAAGCGTGTCTGCAAGAATATGGATGAGGCAATGAGCGTAGGGCACCCCCTGGTGCCGTCCATGGATATCGTCCATAACCGCGCCATGCTTGAACTCTTCCGTGGCTGTTCCCGTGGCTGCCGATTCTGTCAGGCGGGCATCTGCTATCGTCCGGCACGCGAACGCACCGAAGAAAAGCTCAAAAAGATGGCGAGAAACTTAGTGGACAGCACCGGCTACAATGAAATGAGCCTGACCTCC
Source organism: Pseudoselenomonas ruminantium (assembly GCA_902785885.1). GTDB lineage: Bacteria > Bacillota > Negativicutes > Selenomonadales > Selenomonadaceae > Selenomonas_A > Selenomonas_A ruminantium_M. The sequence continues at coordinate 21,605 of CADAAS010000045.1, read as the reverse complement.
TTGTCCTCGGCGGATTATTCCTGCCTGGGCCGCCTGGTGGATGATTTGATGCTGGGCTTTAAGGACGAGGAAGTGAGTTTCTCCCTGCCGTCCCTGCGCATTGACAGCTTCTCTATTGACTTGGCTCATAAGATGCAGCAGGTGCGCAAGTCCGGCCTGACCTTTGCCCCCGAAGCGGGCACGCAGCGCTTGCGTGATGTCATCAACAAGGGCGTTACGGAAGAAAACCTGATGAATGCCTGCGCTTCGGCCTTCAAGCAGGGTTGGAAGCAGGTTAAGCTCTACTTCATGATGGGCTTGCCGACAGAAACCGATGAAGATGTTATCGGCATTGCCAAGCTGGCGAAAAAAGTCGTTGACCTCTATACGGAAATCAAGGGCAGGCGGGGTGTCAAGGTCACGGTATCCGTGTCTTGCTTCGTGCCGAAACCTTATACGCCGTTCCAGTGGTTCGGCCAGCTGCCCATTGAGGAATTCCAGCGCCGTCAGGAGCTCTTGAAGGAGCATATCACCGACCGCGCTATTACCTTTAACTATCACGATGCCCGCCTGTCCGTTATCGAGGGCGTGTTTGCCCGCGGCGACCGTCGTCTTTCAAAGGTTCTCTATCAGGCATGGCAGGACGGGGCCAAGTTCGATGGCTGGACGGATTTGTACCAGCACGAAACGTGGCTGCAGGCAATGGTAAAATGCGGCATTGATGGCAAGTATTACAGCCAGCGCACGCGTAACTTTAACGAGGCCCTGCCCTGGGCGATTACCTCGCCGGGCGTCAATACGGAGTTCCTGCTGCGTGAGTGGCATAAGGCCATGCAGGCGGCCCTCACCGAAGACTGCCGCCGGGGCAAGTGCTCGGCCTGCGGCATTTGCCCGAACCTCGGCGTCCATGTGATGGACTATGCCAAGGAAGAAGCAGAGCGCAATTATCAGTCGCCGGAACTGCCCGCAAAAGTCCATCGTGACCCCAAGGATTCCGGCCGACCTCGCACGCTCTATAAATATCGTGCGGAAATCACCAAGGGCGAAGATTTGCGCTATGTGTCCCATCTGGACTATGCCAATATCTTTATCCGCGCCTTCAAGCGCTCCGGCCTGCCGATGGCGTATTCCGAGGGCTTTAACCACCATATGAAGGTCGCCTTTGCATCCGCCTTGTCCTTGGGCGTGACGAGCCAGGCGGAATACATGGAGTTTGAACTCTTAAAGCCGATATGCCAGCCGGAGGTCTTTGATAAACTCAAAGCCCAGCTGCCGCCAGGCATTGAACTCAAGGAACTGCGGGAAGTAAAGACCAAGCAGAAGGCCATGATGGCGCAGGCCACGGAAGCACGGTATCGTGCGGTTATGCCGCTTACGGGAGAATTGGCGCTTGCGCAGGCGGCGGTGAAGAAGTACAATGAAGCTGATGAAGTTCAGTTTCAGCGTGTTACGCCGAAAAAGAAACGGGATATTGAACTCAAGGCTTATATGAAAAAGCCGGTGGACATTTCTGCCGAAGGCGATATGCTGGTTTTTGATATTGATATTGCGATTACGGACAGCGGCAGCGTGAAGCCGATTGAGGTAATTGGTGCGCTCGTTGAGCAGTTTGCGCTGCCTGCAAAGGTGGCAGAAGCCAAGATTTGCCGGACGGCTATGCTGGCTGATGGGAAAAGGCTCGTGGAACTTGTGTAATGCGTTGTTCTGTACTTTTCTTTGGCGCAAAGAAAAGTACCAAATACCCATTCGGGCACAGGCGAAAACTGCGGACTGAAATCACATCACGTGATTTACGTCCGCCTGCGCTCGTCCTTGAGCGCCGGGCAACGATATAGCGCTATCTTTTCGATATTATAAAAATGGGGGAGGTGAATGGATGAAATCTATTTTAGTAACTGTGGTGCCTGAAGAAACAAAATTGGCGATTCTTGAAGATGGAAAGTTATCTTCTATCGAGGTGGAGCGTGCTACGCATTCGCATCTTGTGGGCAATATCTACAAGGGGCAGGTGCAGAATGTCCTGCCGGGGATGCAGGCGGCGTTTGTGGATATTGGCACGGGCAAGAATGCCTTTATGTATATTGGCGATGGCCTGCCTGCAGATGTCAAGCAGACATTGCCCAAGCCGCAGAAGATTCATATCGGCCAGCAGCTGCCGGTGCAGATAATCAAGGATGCCACAGGCTCGAAAGGGCCGCGGGCCACTACCCATATCACCCTGCCGGGGCGCAACGTGGTGCTTTTGCCGACAGCGGCTTATATCGGCATGTCCCGGCGGATTGAGGATGAGGCGGAGCGCAACAGGCTCCATGAAATCGCCGCTAAAATATGCCCGGAGGGGATGGGGCTGATTATCCGCACGGTGGCGGCAGGCGTTTCAGAAGAAGCCCTGCGGGAAGATGTGGAGTATCTCTCTAAGCTTTGGCATTCCTTGATGGCCCGCTTTAAGATGAAAAGCAAGGGGGCAAATCTTCTGTACCGGGATGCGGATTTGATTATCCGCACGGTGCGGGACAGCTTAACCCATGATGTGGAGGAAATGCTGATTGATAATCGGACGGTTTGTCAGCGTGTGCGGGATTTTGTGCAGCTGCTTTCTCCTGAGCTCACGGAAAAAATTCGTTATTACGACAGTCGGGAACCACTATTTAAACATTATGGCATCGAAGAAGAAATGGATAATCTGGGCGGTCGAATCGTAGAACTGAAATCTGGCGGCTTTTTGGTCATTGACAAGACCGAGGCGCTGACAGTGATTGATGTGAACACGGGCAAGTATACGGGCACGACCAATTTGGGCGAAACGGTCTATGCTGCCAATCAGGAGGCCGCTGAGGAAATCATGCGGCAGCTGCGCTTGCGGGACATTGGCGGCATCATCATCGTGGATTTCATCGACATGGAAAAGGATGAGCAAAAGGAACAGCTGCTGGAACATCTGCGGGAGCTGGCAAAACATGACCCCACCAAGACCAATATCGTGGATATTACCAGCCTGGGGCTTGTGGAAATCACGCGCAAAAAATCCCGGCAGAATTTAGACAGTATTATCTATAGTGAATGCCCCATCTGCCGCGGGCGCGGGCGGGTGGAGTCGCCGGAAACGGTGAGCATCCGCATCGCTGCTGATATCCGCCGCATGGAGCATAAATCCCATGCCGAAGACGGCTATGAAATCGAGGTTCATGAGACGGTGGCCGAGGAATTACGGCACAATCAGCTTTTGATGAATCTGGCAGCCGAATTTGCCATGGACATAAAAGTAAATGCCACACCGGGAATGCACCCGGAAAATTATGCCATCAATATGATGCGCACTTGACCGAGGAGGTTATTTGGTGACAGTGAAGAAAACGCGCCTGCTGGCTGGCGTAATGGCCTTGATGGCCACAGTGACAATCCATATGGGCAGTGTACAGGCTGCTGATGGCAGCGGGGCTGTGCGGATAAAGTTTGGCCAGACGGCGGCACAAGCGCAGCCTGTGCCGACTGAAAGCAAAGGTCAGGAAGCTATGATGATAAAAAATGTTCAACTGGTCTGGAAGGAAATTCCCAGCGCTGTGCGCTATCAGGTGGTTATCCTGAAGTCTGCTGAGGATACGGCAGCCAATATTGCCTTGACCTACGACCAGGTATATACCAATGGGGTAACCGTGGATTTAAGTTCTTTCGGCGCCGAGGCAGCCGGTTTTTATTGGAAGGTCTGCCCGTTGGACTATAACGGAAATCCTGTGGGCAATCTGCATTTTTCCAAGCCCAAGCCTATTACCGAAGGCGGGACGGTGAATGTGACGGCGCCCCGTCCGACCACCCAGTTTGAACGCATGGATTATATGCCGCTTTATCCGGTTTTTTCCTGGATTCCTTACGGCAAGGCCAAGCAGCATGAAGTAAAGGTCTATCGGGTAACGGACCAGGGCGATAAACTCATCCGTACCCTGCAGGGGGGCGAATACGACGTTTATGAGGATGGCGGCTATGCCCTGCCGGGAAAATATTATTGGCGGGTGCGTTCATTGGCCGCTGATGGCGGTCCGCTTAGCGGTTGGTCAGAAAAGAGCTATTTTACCGTGGAAAGCGGGAAAGCACCGATTGCAGCGCTCGGCGACAGCATCACTCATGGCGGCGGTGCGATGTCCGTATCGCCTGGCTACCTGCTATACGATTGGGAATCGTATAGCCAGGTACCGGTAAAGAACTTGGGCGTTAGCGGCAATACAACGGAAGCGATGCTCGAACGCTTTGAACGCGATGTACTGCCGGTTTCGCCGCGCGTGCTGGTGGTTATGGGCGGAGTAAACGATTATCGTGCCGGTGTTTTTGGTTCCCAGACGGTAGCGAATTTACAGGCCATCAAGGAAAAATGCGATGCTTATGGAATCATTGTCGTATTTTTGACGCCAACCCCCATCAATCCCACGCTGATGGTCAGCCGGGCACATATTGAACAGCCCCCCTATGACTGGCAGGTACATCAGCAGTATGTCAACGATTGGGTAAAGCGCCAGCAGTATCATGTGGATGTTGCGACGGCGCTGACGGACAACCTGGGCAATCTGCGCTCGAATTATACGACGGATGGCTTGCATCCGGATTATTATGGGAAGAAATATATTGGGGAACAGGTAGGACGGTATTTACAGACGCATTTTGCCTGGATTACCAATAAATTGACCAAAAAGCCGATACCGACTTATAGTTACTGATGAAAAGGCGCGTGAGCGCCTTTTTGTCGTATTGTATATGATTTTTAATCGAAATTTAATGACTTTGTCAAGAATATTGCTTAAAATAAGTAGTATAATATACGATATAAATAATAGAAAAAAATCATCGGGGAGTGTGAAGGCCATGTGGAGAATAATATGGGGATTGGGGCTGGTGCTTTCGTTTTTTTGGCTAAATGTGTGCTTGGCAGCCCCACAGATGATAACGGCCAGTGGCGTATATGTGATGGGGGAAAACGATTCACCCAAAATCGCGAAAGATGCTGCACGGCAGGAGGCTATGCGGGCGGCTACAGAAAAAGCGGGGGTATATGTGGAGAGCTATTCCCGCACGCAAAACATGGAGCTAAGTGCCGATGAAGTGAAGGTTATTTCCGGTGCAGTGCTGAAGGTCCTGCAGGAAAAAGCCGAGCCGGAATTAAAGGACGGGGTCTGGAAGTACAGCGTAACCCTGACCTGTGAAGTGGATACGGACAATATTGACCTGAAAAATTTGCTGGAAAACCGCAATAAGCTGGAAAAATTGCAACAGGAACGTGACGCCCTGAAAAAGCAGAATCAGGAGCTTTTGGAAAAGTACAAGCAGGCCAAGGGGCAGGAAAAGGAAAAAATTGGCACGGAACTCGAATCCCAGTACTCGCTGCAGGATGTCTTTGACCGCTGTGCGCGCTTTATTCAGCAGGGAGAACAGCGGCGGGCCATCTTTGAACTGAACAAGGTCATAAACGATCGCAAGGTAACGGATAGCCCATTAGCTTATGCGCATTATTTGCGGGGGCGTGCCTATTATGAACGCAATATGGACAATGAGGCCCTGACGGACTTTGCTGCGGCTGAAACAACGCCGCATAATGACAAAATCTATCCCGTTTGGCATGCCCATTATTACCAGGGGCTGATTTATTCGGATAGGGAACAGTGGGAACGGGCTTATCGGGAACTTCAGGTGGCATGGGATGCCAGCCAGCATCAGGATGAGGAGATTGAGGCGGCCATGCTGCGGGCAAGACGGCATCTGCAGACAGCAAATCCAGAGCCGCGCAGGCGGACACCGCATCAAAAAGGCAAGGAAACAGACTGGGAAAAAGTGGTTTCGGATGTGCTCATTGATATTCTCCAAAAAGAAGCGGCAAAATGGTAGGAAATTTATTTGCAGATGCTTGATTTTTTTGGAAAAACAAGGCAAAATATATAGCAGAGTTTTTTAGGTATACAAGGACGAACGAGTGTATGCAAATATACCAGATGATGCAGACTGCAGTGCTGGTGGTGGACGGCCGTGATGGCGACCGGATGCGGCTGCAACAGATACTTGAACCCCGTGTGCAGTTTAACGGGGTTCAAACCGGTGGTGAAGCACTGGACTATGCGAAAAAAAATGATATTGATTTGCTGCTGCTGGCGGTAAAATTGCCCGATATGGATGGCTTTGAGCTTATGCGCACGTTGCGCAGGCAGCCAAAGTTCAAGGATTTGCCGATTATTATGCTGACCAGTGACCAGACGCAGAAGGCAGAAGCAGCTGTAGCTATGGCAGGCGGCACGGATATTATCCGCAAGCCGTTTATTCCGATTATTGTAGTCAAAAAAGTGGAGCAGGTACTGGAGATGGAATACCTGCACCGCAATTTAAAGCAGGAAGTTCATCGCCAGACCCAGCTGGCAGAGGAGCGCCTGGCGGCCAGTGAGCGGCTTTTTGAAGAAACCGTGATGACTTTGGCAAAGACTATCGATGCCAAGGATGCCTATACGCGTGGCCACTCACAGCGGGTGGCAATGTACTCCCGTCAAATAGCAGAAAAATTGGGATGGCTCGAGGATGAGCAACGCAAGATTTATTTTATGGGGCTGCTGCATGACATTGGCAAAATTGGTGTTCCGGAAGCGATTATCAATAAGACTACGCGCTTGACGGATGTTGAGTATGGCCAGATAAAGCAGCATACGGTGATTGGCTCGGAGATTTTGGAATTGATTGCCGAATTTCCGGAATTGGCTGTGGGTGCTCGTTCCCATCATGAGCGTTACGATGGCAAGGGGTATCCGGATGGGTTTGCCGGCAGCCAGATTCCTGTGTATGCCCGGGTCATTGCCGTGGCTGATGCCTATGATGCCATGACCTCACGCCGCAGTTATCGTGATGTACTGCCGCAGGATGTGGTACGCGGCGAAATTGCCAAGGGACGCGGCACGCAGTTTGACCCGCAGTTTGCGGATATCATGTTGCAGATTATTGATGAGGATAGCGAGTATTTGCTGCATGAGCGGTGAAAAAAGATGAAACTGGCTGGACGATTGAACCAGTCAGTTTCTTTTGTCTGTAGTCTGAATTTTGCTCCTGCACATAGGAGGATTCTGAAAAATCTTGTGGAATAATAACAAAGAGTCAAATTTAGAAGGGGTGTTTCTTTTATGAATCGTTGGGCAAAATTTTTTGCATGTGCATTATTGGTTGCAGTAGTGACGGGAACCGGAGTTACTGCAAGCGCCATGAATATTACAGGAGTCAGCCAGGCCATGATCGTTGGAAGCAAGACGGTTACAGCCAGTGATGAAAAAGGGGACAAGGTAAAGTTTGTCTCTGATGGGAAGGTCTTGCGCCTGATGAGTGCAGACGGCACGAAGGATTTTCTATCCTTTAACAGCTTTGATGGCATTTACAGCGGTGTGGATTACAGCGTAAGGGCAATTGAAACCACTGACCCGACCATGCGCTTGTTTGAAATTTCCGCTACCCGTGAGGGCAAGAGCTGTGGCTATTGGTTAGTGGGCAATCATATTGGCGGGGCCTGGACGACTTATGTATCCTGGAACAGCTTTGCCAACCTGGGGTTCCGTACCGACCGTTGGCATGACCTCAAGGCCACGATTGAAAACCAGCAGCTGGTGATTACCAGTTACAATGGCTATGGCAAAATGGATTGGCGTGCACAGGTATTCTGGAATGAAAAGGATGGCTGGTTTGGCCTGAAAAGATTTTAAAAAAAGCTATTGACAAGAATGGCCACTCTCGTCTATAATATAGTCTGTCAGTCACGGGAGTGGCAGATGTTGCTGATTTAGCTCAGTTGGTAGAGCAGCTCATTCGTAATGAGCAGGTCGTAGGTTCGAATCCTATAATCAGCTCCATAAATATTGCTGATTTAGCTCAGTTGGTAGAGCAGCTCATTCGTAATGAGCAGGTCGTAGGTTCGAATCCTATAATCAGCTCCATTGAGATTAGGGCTCCGCGGTTTGCGGGGCTTTTTTATCATCTATGTGCTAAGACGCCCGCGGGGCTGATGATACTTTTCCTTTGCTTAGACAAGCTTGTCAAACGCTGCAGAAAGTCATCCCCAACCCGACTTGGCGGCAGGTAATGGCAACGATAATCATCGTTTGGTGTTTGCTGATACTGACCTTTGTAGGACTGGGCATTTTCGATATGCACATAGCGGACAAGGTGATGTATCTTGCGGGCATCTCGCTAGTCGGACGTGGGTTAAGTAATTTACTTGGGCACGAAAAAACCGCCCCTAAGGGCGGTTCGCACAAGTAAGACATTTGATTCGAAAAACGAGCTATCAGCTTCTGCAAAAGCTGTAGTTCTTATATAGCTACAACACTGGGCAGCCGTCATTGTGGCTTGCTCTTTTTTGTGTTGTCTGATTACTTTTTATACTTAAATTATAGCAGTTTTGACTGTTTAGTCAAGATTTTCCAGGCAGCTGGGATTGAAAATAAAAAGAGCCGCAGGATTTGCAGCTCTGTAAATGCAAAGTGGCGGAGTGGAGAGGATTCGAACCTCCGCACCGGTTACCCAGCCTAACGATTTAGCAAACCGTCCTCTTCAGCCTCTTGAGTACCACTCCATATGGCGGAGAGGGTGGGATTCGAACCCACGCACCCTTTCGAGCCTACCGGTTTTCAAGACCGGACTCTTCAACCACTTGAGTACCTCTCCGTAATTAACAGTAACATTATAGCAGGTTATCCGTAAACTTGTCAAATGATGGTGTTTGCGCTATACTATCATACGTTGCTAAATATTAAAGTAAGAATTTGCAAGTGCAGGAGTTGAGGGCGTTGAAAATTGCCTTTTTTGATTCCGGTATGGGGGGGCTTTCGGTTCTGCATCATGCCATGAAGGTTCTGCCCCATGAGGAGTTTATATTCTATGCCGATGAGGATAATGTTCCTTATGGCACGAAAAGCACCGTGCAGGTGCAAAAATTTGTGGGGGATGCCTTTGATTTCCTGCTCAAGCAGGATGTGAAGGCCATTGTGGTGGCCTGCAATACGGCAACCTCGGTGGCGGTGGCGGAGATGCGCCGTCGTTATGATTTGCCCATTATCGGCATGGAGCCGGCGGCCAAGAAAGCGCTGGACATGGACGGCACGAAACGCGTGCTGGTGACGGCGACGCCGATTACGGTCAAAGGCCGCAAGATGGAGCTCTTGATTGAAAAGGTGGATAAGGACCATCTGGTGGACCGCCTGGCCTTGCCGGAATTGGTGACTTTTGCTGAGCGCATGGAGTTTAACTCGCAGGCGGTGACGGATTATCTGCAGGAGCAGCTTCAGCCCTTTGACTTGTCGAAGTATTCTTCACTGGTTCTGGGCTGTACGCATTTTAATTATTTCAAGGATACTCTGCGGAAGATTTTGCCGGAGAATGTGCAGTTCGTGGATGGTAACGAAGGCACGGTGCGAGAACTTATCCGCCGCCTCAAAGAACGCAATCAGTTGGAGCATAATGCGCAGTCGGTAACGTATTTTTATTCCGGTCGTCAGGTGACAGACCCGATGGAACTGGAACGACTGCAAAAATGCCTTGCGCGGCTGGAAAAGATGTACCGGATTTAACTTGACTTTACCGGGCATTTGTTCTAGTCTATACAATGTGCGTAAAGTGTTAAGGAGGGGTTTTATGCCAGTAAATATTGAACATCATGTAAACTTCTATGACACGGACGCTATGGCGGTGGTACACCATGCCAATTATATCCGCTGGTTTGAAATCGGGCGGGTGGCGTATCTGCGCTCCATCGGCATCACTCTTACGGAAATGATGGACGATGGCTATGTGTTCCCCATTACGGACATCAGTGCCAAGTATGTTTCGCCGGGGAAGTTTGATGATGAACTGATTATCGAAACCACGGCAACGGCGCTTACGAAGGTGAAGATGTGCTTTAAGTACCGCATTTTGCGCAAGGAAACCGGGGAACTGCTCGTTACGGGAAAATCGCAAAACGTCTATACGAACAAGGAGACGGGCCATATCACCCGCCTGCCGGAAAAGTATCTTACGCGTTTGCAGGCTGCTATGGACAAGGAAAAAGCAGCGGCAGGGGCGCAAAATAAAGAAAAATAATCAGGGAATTTTAGGGAGGAATTATAGTGGATTGTTTAACCTTAGTGTTATTAGTTATCCTGATTGTCATTTGCCTGACGAAATTATTCTTGGCCCATTTGGGAATTGAGGATATCCGGGTAGATGCAAGCAGCCCGGTGGAACTGGAGTCCAAGGACGAGAACAGCCTGGTGCTCTCCAAGAAACTGCGCTTCTATAATGAAGGCAAACAGTGTGCCACCATTATGGATGCCATCTGCCGCAGCCAGCTGCCCTATGAGCAGTACGACGGCATTGAAGTGCGTCCCAAGGCTGAACGCGAAGGCGAAGTCCGTGAGGATGATTACTTCGAGGCCGTAATCATTCAGAAGAAGGGTTACAAGGGCGGCGAAGACAGCCTGAACATCTTTGCCAAGATTAAGCTTACGCCGCGCAAGGGCATGAGCCTTGAAGAAGCCCTGTCCCATATGGTTGACCTGCCGGTGGACTTCATTTGGCAGGAAACGGGCCGTACGGTTCAGCACTACAAGAAACTGCGTATTGAAATCACGGCTGATGAAATCGCCAAGCTCGCTGGCGTCCAGCTGGTAAAGGATTAAGGAGGGCATAGATATGGCTGAAGAAATGAAACTTATCCCGGTGCCCACGCGCATCCTGACGGAAAAAGACGATATTGTGGATGCCATCGAGCATTACACGAAAGATAAAATTGGGGAAAACGACCTGCTTTGCTGCGCGGAATCCGTGGTGGCAATCACCCAGGGGCGTTTCGTGCGTCCGGAAGACCTCGAAATCTCCGACCTGGCTAAATTCTGCTGCCGCTTTATCCCTGACTATGGTTTGCCGGCTTCATCGCCAAAATCTTTGGCAAGAGCGGTATGTTCTACGTTTGGGGCGGCAAGGAAACGGCCATGATTGACGATGTTACGGGCACGATGCCTCCGTTTGATAAATGCATCGTTTATGGACCGGGCGAACCGTACGAAGTCGTAAAACGCATTAAGGAGCGCCTGGGCTGCTTCGGTGCGATGATTGCTGACGTTAATGACCTCAAGCGCAGCCGCGTGGTTGGCATTACCGATGGCGTAGACGGCGAGATTGCCCGCAACCTGCTCATTGATAATCCGTTCGGCAACGCTTCCCAGAAGACGCCAATCTGCATTATCAAGAATTATAAGCAGTATCAGGAAAGCAAATAAGTGATTGTAAGGAGAGCTGTGCTAGTTCACGGCTCTTTTTTAGGAGTGATGATATGGAGCGTTTCAGGCATCGCGCTGCCGACGAGCTGCGCCCCTGCAAAATTCACCGCAAGTTTCAAAAATATCCTGCGGGGTCGGTGCTCATAGAGATGGGCAATACCAAGGTCATTTGCGCCGCAACGGTGGAAGAACGGGTGCCGTTTTTTTTGAAGGGCACAGGCGAAGGCTGGATTACCGCAGAGTATTCGCTGCTGCCGAGTGCCACCGGCACACGCACCCAGCGGGAGGCCGTAAAGGGCAAGCAGTCCGGTCGCACGCAGGAAATCGAACGGCTTATCGGCCGCTCGCTGCGCTCCGTGGTGGATACCAAGGCGTTAGGCGAACGCACCATTATGATTGACTGCGATGTGATTCAGGCCGATGGCGGCACGCGGACGGCTTCCATCACCGGTGCGTTTGTGGCCCTGGTGGAGGCGTGTTCGACCTTCTATCAGAAGGGAAATATTTTTCCCGTGAAGGATTTTCTTGCCGCTATCAGTGTGGGGATAAACAAGGATAACGAACCAATCCTTGACCTCTGCTATGAGGAAGATTCCACGGCCATGGTGGATATGAATGTCGTGATGACGGGCTTTGGCAAGTTCGTGGAAGTTCAAGGCACGGGCGAAGGCCGCCCCTTTGACCATCAGGAACTGACCAGCCTGCTGGCTTTAGGAGAGAAGGGCTGCCGCGAGCTCATTTCCTACGAGAAGGATATATTGGGAGTTTTACATGAAAAAAATTGTTATTGCCACGAAAAATGCAGGCAAAGTCAGGGAAATGAAGGATGCTTTTGCGCATCTGCCTGTGGAAGTTGTGGCGCTTTCGGACTTTGGCCAGTTGCCTAACGCCATTGAAGACGGGGAGACCTTTGCCGAAAATGCTGCCATAAAGGCCAAGTTTTATATGGAAAAAACAGGTTGTGCCTGCCTGGCAGATGATTCCGGGCTGGAAGTGGCAGTGCTGGGTGGACGCCCGGGCGTGTATTCCTCCCGCTATGCCGGTTATAATGCGGAAGACTGGGCCAACAACCAGAAAATGCTCGAAGAACTCTGCATTGCGGATGTGGAAGAATCGCCGGCAAATTACCGCTGCAGCCTGTGTTTTGTCGATACGGATGGCACGCTGCTGACTTCAGATGGCCGCTGCGATGGTGTGGTCAGGAAGATTCCCCGCGGGAAGAACGGCTTTGGCTATGACCCGTATTTCTATACCAATGAGTATGCAGGGCGTACTATGGCAGAGCTGACGCTGGAGGAAAAGAGCCGCATCAGCCATCGGGGGCGTGCGCTGCGCAAGCTGGCGCAAAAATTAGAGGAGCACTTGGCATGAAGATAGGGATTGTCAGTGACAGCCATGGCAGCTATTCGCATATTGATTCCATGCTGAACCATAAGGAGGCATTGGCAGCAGAATTGTGGCTTTTCGCGGGCGATATTGCCATGGATGCCGATTATCTGGCCATGGTAACGGATAAGGAAGTAATTCGCGTGGCAGGCAATAACGACTGGCCAGGTGGGCGGCTGCCCGACTATGAAACAGCCGATATTGCCGGACATACGGTTTTGCTTACGCATGGGCATTTGTTTGGCGTGAATTTTGGCTTGAATAATCTGCAACGGGCTGCCTTGGATGTAGGTGCAGATATTGCTGTTTATGGTCATACCCATGTCGCAGTAGAAGAGACAATCGATGATGTGCTTATTTTAAATCCCGGCAGCATTGCCCGTCCACGGGATGCGGCCAATGGTTCGTTCATGGTGCTGGATTTGCAGCCGAACAAGTCTCCTGTTGTAAAGCTGATAAGAATATAAATAAATTAAATTTTATAATCATTATCAAATAGAAAAGTTTAATATTTTTTCCAAAAAAGTCCTGCTTTTAGCAGGATTTTTTTTGCGAATATCTAATATAAATATTGATGTGATAGAAGTCACTGTTAGAGGTAGTTATAATCCATAAAAGTGAATTCGATTCACTATTTATGCGGCCTTGGCACATTTTCCGCAAACTTGAAAATCAATAGGAAATGTGTTATTATGGGCCTGCTGATGTGTGATAAAGTGTATTTATGGGAGGGATTACTTTGCGAGAAATTGACGCAAAACAAATCACGGAAACCGTGGCACAGATGTGCAAAGAAGCGGCCTATTACCTTCCGGATGACGTGTACAACGCCATGAAGAAGGCAAGAGAAACGGAGACTTCTCCGGTGGGCCAGAACGTTCTCGACCAGATTATCCGCAATGCGGAAATCGCCAAGGCCGAAGATCGTCCTTACTGCCAGGATACGGGCATGACCATCGTATTCCTGGAAGTCGGACAGGACCTGCACATTACGGGCGGACTCTTGGAAGATGCCGTAAATGCAGGCATTTCCAAGGGGTACACCGAAGGCTACCTGCGTAAATCCGTGGTCGGCGAACCGCTTTTCAACCGTGTGAACACCAAGGACAACACGCCGGGGGTCATCTACACGAAGATTGTCGCTGGTGACAAGCTCAAAATCACCGTGGCACCGAAGGGCTTTGGTTCCGAGAACAAGTCCGGCATTAAGATGCTGGTGCCGGCTGATGGCGTGGAAGGCGTCAAGAAAGCCGTTATGGACATCATTCTCCATGCCAGCATGAATCCGTGCCCGCCGATGGTTGTCGGTGTTGGTATCGGCGGCACCATGGACAGGGCAGCCCTCCTTTCCAAGCTGGCGCTCACGCGTTCTGTTGACGAGCGCAATCCGATGCCGGAATACGCCAAACTGGAAGGCGAACTCCTCGAACTCATCAATCAGACGGGCATTGGCCCCCAGCTGGGCGGCAACACCTCGGCACTGGCTGTAAACGTAGAGTGGGGCCCCACGCATATTGCAGGCCTGCCGGTAGCGGTAACGATTTGCTGCCACGCTATGCGTCATAAACAGCGTGTACTTTGATGGAAGACGGGAGGAAATATAAATGGCTGAACAGATTCGGATTCAGACTCCGTTTACGGAAGAAATGAGCCGCAAGCTTAAAGCAGGCGATGCGGTACTGATCTCGGGCGAAATCATCGCTGCCCGTGACGCTGCCCACAAGGCAATGACGGAAGCCCTTGCCCGTGGCGAAAAACTGCCGGTTGACTGGCAGAACCAGATGGTTTATTACCTCGGCCCGACGCCGGCAAAACCAGGTGACCCCATCGGCTCCTGTGGCCCGACGACTTCCGGCCGTATGGATGCTTATACGCCGACTATGCTCGAACAGGGCATCAAGGGCATGATTGGCAAAGGCTCCCGCTCCAAGGAAGTGGTCGAGTCCATGAAGAAGAACGGCGTAACGTATTTTGCAGCCGTTGGCGGTGCAGCAGCACTGATTGCCAAATCCGTCAAGAAATATGAAGTCCTGGCTTATCCGGAACTGGGCCCGGAGGCTGTAGCCCGTCTTACGGTAGAGGATTTCCCGGCTATCGTTGTTATTGACTGTGAGGGCAACAACCTTTACGAAACGAATCAGGCTAAGTATCGTACGCTGAAAGGCTACTGATAATCAAAGTATGGTGGAACAAGGCGGGCACGAGATTCTGCCCGCTATTCCAGGAATTATTTTAGGAGGTATAGAATGTTTCACACAACTTTTTACGTGCGTCGTCTGCATTCATTAGTAGGCCTCTTGGCGCTTGGTATGGTGCTCTTTGAGCATATCTTCACCAACTCCATGGCCCTGGGCGGCGCTCCTGCACTTAACGGAGCCCTCGCAATGATGGAGCTCATCCCCAAACCGATTTTCCTCGGCCTGGAAATTGGTGCAATCGCTGCACCGCTTCTCTTCCATGCCATCTATGGCATCTACATCTGCCTGCAGGCCAAGAACAACCCGGGCCGCTATGGCTATGTCCGCAACTGGCAGTTTGCCCTGCAGCGCTGGACGGCATGGTTCCTCGTTGTGTTCCTTGTATGGCACATCTTCTATCTGCGTATCTTCACGAAAGGCATTGCCGGTACGCCGATTTCCTATGAACTCCTGCAGAGCTATTTCGTGGCAAATCCCGTATATGCCCTGCTCTACATCCTTGGCATGTTCGCTGCCATCTTCCATTTCTGCAATGGTATCACCACCTTCTGCATGACCTGGGGCATTGCGAAAGGTCCCCGCATCCAGAACGTAATCAGCCTCATGAGCATGGGCCTTTGTGCTGTGCTGTGCCTGGTGACGCTGGCATTTATGGGCAGCTACTTTGTGATGTAATTGCCTTGTGTATGGCAAAGTAAAGGAGAATTTCAATGGCTAATAAACCTGAAAAAAAGATTATTGTCGTAGGCGGCGGCCTTTCCGGCCTCATGGCTACGCTGAAAATCTGCGAAGACGGTGGTAAGGTTGACCTGTTCTCTTACTGCCCGGTAAAACGTTCCCATTCCCTGTGCGCACAGGGCGGCATGAACGCCTGCATGGACACCAAGGGTGAGCATGACTCCATCTATGAACATTTCGATGATACTGTATACGGCGGTGACTTCCTGGCTGACCAGCTGGCTGTTAAAGGCATGGTTGAAGCAGCTCCGAAGCTCGTGCATATGTTCGACCGCATGGGCGTGCCGTTCACCCGTACGCCGGAAGGCGTGCTTGACCTCCGTAACTTCGGTGGCCAGAAGAACAAACGTACGGTATTTGCCGGTTCCACGACGGGCCAGCAGCTCCTCTACGCTCTCGACGAGCAGGTTCGCCGTTGGGAAGTCAAGGGCGGCGTAAAGAAATATGAATTCTGGGAATTCATCAAGATCATCAAGAACAAAGACGGTGTTTGCCGTGGTATCGTTGCGCAGAACATGAACTCCAACGAAATTCAGGCATTCCCCGCTGATGTGGTAATCCTTGCTACTGGTGGCCCCGGCCAGGTATATGGCCGCTGCACGGCTTCCACCATCTGCAATGGTTCCGCAGTATCCGCTGTTTACCAGCAGGGCGCAGAAATCGGCAACCCCGAATTCCTGCAGATTCATCCGACGGCTATTCCGGGTTCCGACAAGAACCGCCTGATGTCCGAAGCCTGCCGTGGTGAAGGCGGCCGTGTTTGGGTATATCGCAAGAACCCCCAGACGGGCGAAAAAGAACGCTGGTACTTCCTCGAAGATATGTATCCGGCATACGGCAACCTCGTACCGCGTGACGTTGCATCCCGCGCAATCTACAAGGTTGTTGTGCACATGGGCCTTGGCATGACCAACCCGAACCGCGTATATCTGGATCTGTCCCATATTCCGGCTGATTACCTCGAACACAAACTGGGCGGTATCCTCGAAATGTACGATGATTTCGTAGGTCAGGACCCGCGTAAAGTGCCGATGGAAATCTTCCCGTCCATTCATTATTCCATGGGGGGGATCTGGGTAGACAGAGAACACCACACGAATATCCCGGGCCTTATGGCTTCCGGCGAATGCGACTACCAGTACCATGGTGCAAACCGTCTGGGTGCAAACTCCCTGCTGTCTGCAACTTACTCCGGCACCATCTCCGGTCCGGAAGCTCTGCGCCTTGCCCGCAGCGGCAAGCTCGGTGATGCGCTTACCAGCGAAGAACTCGAAGCAGCCCGCAAAGAGTGCGTAGAAGAATTCGATAAGATTCGCAACATGAACGGTGCGGAAAATGCACATCAGATGCACCATGAACTCGGTGACATCATGTACAAATACGTATCCATCGAACGCGATAACAACGGCCTCAAACAGTGCATGAAAGAACTCCATGCCCTCCTGAAACGTTGGGATAACATCGGTGTTACGGACCATGGCAACTGGGCTAACCAGGAAGCAATGTTCGTTCGTCAGCTCCGCAACATGATTATCTACGCAATGGCCATCACCAAGTCCGCCCTGCAGCGTGACGAAAGCCGCGGCGCGCATGCCAAGATCGTCCTCAAGTCCGACTACGACAGCTGGGATGCAGCTAAGCAGAAGGCTTTTGATGAGAAAAATGGCAAGTACCATTTCGATGCCGAAACCGGCCGTGCTATGACGGATGATGGCAACGATGATCTGCTGTTCTTTGGCCGTGATGATGAGAAATTCATGCGTACCACGGTAGTATCCTTTGACGCTGCCAACAATGAACCGGAAGTTACCTATCGCGAATTTGAACACTCTCTCATTAAGCCGCGTCTGCGTAACTACGCTGTAGCTAAGAAAGAGTAAGAGGGAGGACAAACAAAATGGCAGAACAGAAAAAAGTCAGATTCGTAATCGAGCGTCAGGATGGCCCGGATTCGGCCCCCTATACGCAAGAATTCGATGTAGATTACCGTCCGGGCCTGAACGTTGTTGCCGCCCTGATGGAAATTCAGAAGAACCCCGTCACCGTTGACGGCAAGAAGGTTGCTCCTGTTGTTTGGGAATGCAACTGCCTCGAAAAAGTTTGCGGTGCCTGCATGATGGTGATTAACGGCAAAGCCCGTCAGGCTTGCTGCTCCCTGATTGACAATCTGGAACAGCCCATTCGCCTGCAGCCGGCTCGTACGTTCCCGGTTATCCGCGACCTCTTAATCGACCGCTCGGTTATGTTTGAAAGCCTCAAACGCATTCAGGGCTGGGTGGAAGTTGACGGCTCCTGGGATGTTAAGGATGCGCCGATTCAGAACCCGTACACCGCAGAGACGGCTTACGAGATTTCGCATTGCATGACCTGCGGCTGCTGCATGGAAGCATGCCCGAACGTTGGCCCGCAGTCCGACTTCATCGGCCCGTCCCCGACGGTTCAGGCATATCTCTTCAACCTGCATCCGCTGGGAAAATTCGACGCTCCGAAGCGCCTGAATGCCCTGATGGAAAAAGGCGGCATCACCAGCTGCGGCAACAGCCAGAACTGCGTGCAGGCCTGCCCGAAGAACATCAAGCTCACGACTTATCTCGCACAGCTTAACCGCGATGTGAATAAGCAGGCGCTGAAGAATATCTTTAACCATTAATTGCATAGGCAATAAGCAATACAGCCCCCGCCATTTGGCGGGGGCTTTTATATGCGGTGAGTATGGTGATGATATAGTTTATAATTTCGCAGGCGCTAGAAAATATTGAAACATCTTACCTCAATGGGGCAGCTGTGCTATAATAAGTATAGCAGAAAGAAATAAGAATTTTCATTTATTTCGAGGGGGGGAATGATACTGTAACGCTGCGCTTTAGCAATGACTCGCGTATTTATGGTAATGAGGATAATGATTTGTTAGCTGCGGCAAATTCCAATAATTGTAGATTATATGGTGGCAGTGGAAATGACACTTTGCTGGCAGAGAACGGCAAGGTAACTTTATATGGGGAGGCTGGCAATGATGTGATTGGCGTTTGTGGCCAGTCTGTTGTCTATGGTGGAGCTGGAAATGATTCCATTGTCTGCTTTAGCAAGTATGGTGGAGTCGGCAAAGATAATTTGCAAGGTGGCAATGGTAATGACAAGCTCTACGCGCAAAGCGGCAACAATGTTCTCAATGGGGGGGCAGGCAGCGATTACCTTGAGGGCGGAACCGGCACAGATACACTTCGGGGCGGTTCTGGCCGTGATATTATTAAGTGCGGCAAAGGTGTGGATAAGATTCAGTTTTACAAAGGTGATGGCACGGATACGATTCAAGGCGCGAATAAAAGCGATATTCTCTATCTCTACAATATCTCGAACATCAAGAAGCAAGCTAAATTCAAGATGTCGGGCAGGAATCTTGTTATGAGCTTTACTAACAACAAGAACGATAGCATCATTTTGTCAAATTGGAGTACTGGCGGTATCAATAAGTTTGTTGTGGGTGATAAGACTTATAGCCTTAAATTGTCAGGCGGCAAGGTGGCTGTGAAGTGAAAATCGATTTCATAAAAATTCCCTGCAGGCTCATTTGCGTGAGCTTGCAGGTTTTTTTTATTTCATCGCCAGATGAATCATATTCAGCTGTTGGCGCAGGCAGTTTTTCAGCTGGTACCGTTCCAAAATGGTTTCTCGTGCCGCTTCGCCCAGCCGCTGGCGGAGAGCATCATCATCGAGTGCTTCTTCGATACGGCTGGCAATATGTTCAGGACTGCGGAAATTGACCAACAGGCCATTTTCGCCATCGGTGATTACTTCTTCTACGGGCGGAGTAGCAGAAGCCACCATGCAGCAAGCGGAAGACATGGCTTCCAATGCTGACCAGGATAGGACGAAGGGACGGGTCAGATAGACATGGACGGTGGATTTTTGCAATACGCTCAAGTAATCCTGCCGGGGAAGCAGACCGGTGAAATGAACGCGGGATGTATCATAACCGCCAGTATTTTCTTCGATTTGTTTCCATGTTTTATCCGGAGCAGGTCTGGGACCATAGCAGCTGCGGTCATCACCGACGATTATGACATGGCAGTCTGGCCGGCGGGGGAGAAGCAGGCGGAGCGCATCCATAAACTGGGGAAAGCCGCGATATGGTTCCAGGCCGCGGGAAACATAAGTGATGATTTCTTTGGCATCACTTAAATCAACATTTGGCAGATTGAGTACAGCGGCAGGTTCCGGCTGGAAGAATTCCGTATCGATGCCTTCATGGATGATCTTGATGGAATTACGATAGGCTGCAGGGAATTGACTGTGCTGCCATTGGGTGGGGCAATAACGCACATCGCAGGCTTCCAGATTCAGCAGAGGGGCGGCATTCAGCGTGCGGATGCGCAGCTTGTTGTCATCGGAAACGATTTCATCCGGCCAATAGCCGGTATCGGAGCCATAAGCAAGGTAATACCATTCAAAATAGCCGATAAGGGGCACATCGGGATAAATGTCTTTTACATACAGGGTAGAACCCCAGCCCGTATGGCCAATGATAATATCCGGGCGGAAGCCGTGCTTTTTTTGCAGGGCTATCAGCGCGCGTACGACGGCCTGACCATCGAGAGCCGCTTCTTCCAAAGGCCTTACATAGGGATGGATATCCGAAGTCGGCTCTCGGGCCGGCTGGTAGATCATGACGTCTACGTTCCGCAATCGGTTTTGGTTTGTTTGTTTGGAGATAAACACGACATGGTTATTACGATTGCGGGCAAAGTAAGAGGCCAGCTGCAGAAATTGCCCGGGAAAATTCGGATGAAGAAATAAGATATTCATGGGGAAAGACTCCTTTCATGAACTTTGGTGTTATGAAAGAGTCTTCAATATATAGGATGGATTTCCCTGCCGTAAAAAATTTTTTTCGCTTAAGAAATCGCAAATTTCGCCGATATATATTTAAGAGGATAGGGCTTTTGTATCTGTTTTTATAGTCACAATTTTACTAAAATTACGACTATAATGCGGGTAATTCGTAAAGGCATCCATCAGGGATGAAAAGGCAGTACAGAAAGGATGGGGTGACGATGGCTACGACGACGAACGATGTTTTGAATGTTTTGTACAATCAGCTTGAAGGCCAGCAAAACTTGCTGTCGAGTTTACAAAATATGTACGGCAACGAATTGGGGGAATATCTGTATAATACGTTTGTGGCGAAAGTCGCAGAATGGGCACAGGTTTACGGTGATGTCACATATAACCCTTATACTGGGGTTGTCTATATTGGTGCAAACTTTACAGGGCTTTCAGAGGAGAATAAAGACATAGTAGACGTCGGAACCCTTTGCGAGGATGCGAAAGATCGATGTCATGAAACTTGGCTGGATGTATTCAATGCCGTTTATACCGCTATTTCCGCATTAGATGAACAGGCAATGGCTGCTTATACAACTGAGCAGCTTGCGTTGTTGTTTGATGTGAAAACAGCAATTGCCGATAGCTGGGGGGAATGGACAAAAAACTGGTTCACCACCGTGGATGCAACAGGCTATGATGCTAATGTTAATGCCATAGGTCAACTTACCTTTGTCCCCGCTGACGGCGTGACCATCAAAGCTAATGCAGGCGGCTCCACGACTGAGCTGAAGAATGCATTTGAGGGAACTTTTACTGTGCATGGTGGTACGGGGACTGATACCTTAGTGGTAGAGAATGTTGCGAATGGGGTATCACCAGTATTGACCAACTGGGAAAATGATGTCATTAACTTTACAGGCTGGCGCTCTTCTAAAATCATGGGAGCGGAAGTCAGTGGAAATGATGTGGTATTAAGCTTCCAGAGCACATATGACTCAAGTCAAGGCACTTTGACTCTTAAAGATATGGTAAATAAGGAGGTACTGGTTTCCCCCTACGTTGATGGAAATCCGGTATACAAGGTTGTGTATGGAACAGACAATGCTGGTTCTGCAACCCCTCTGGCAGACGTGTAGTTGTAGGTGCAGAGAAAACGGAATTTGTCCTCCCAGCGAAAGGAACTGGTTATCTTGCTGCGCCAAATATTGATGCTACTAAC
>CADAAS010000044.1 GCA_902785885.1 Pseudoselenomonas ruminantium | reverse complement strand
CCAGCTGCCGGAGGGCGGCTATCGCCTGCGCACCGCCGATTTTGTAAATTTTCTTCACGCCTGCCAGTCTGGCCGCAATCAGCACATAGGGATTGATGGCGCCATTTTTCGGCGGCACCATCATGACGATTTCGCCCACACCAGCCACTACCGCCGGCATAGCGTTCATAATAACCGAGGACGGATAAGCTGCCGTACCGCCGGGCACATAGATACCTACTCTATCTAACGGAATCAAGGACTGGCCCAAAAGGGAACCATGTTCCCGATAAGTCATCCAGGAATTGGGCTTCTGTTCCTCATGGTAACGGCGCACATTTTCCGCCGCTTTCTTTAAGGATTCAACCACCTGCGGGTCAGCCTGTGCCTCTGCTGAGACAAATTCTTCCTCCGTCACCAGCAAATCCTTGATATCGCAGTTCACTTTATCAATGAGTTTGGTATAGCGCAGAACGGCCTTATCGCCATCAAAGCGCACATCGCGCACAATCTGCGCCACGAGTTCCGCTGCCGTCATATCCTTGCCAAAAGTTGCCTTATTGGCTTCCCGGATTTTCGGGCTCAGTTCCACCTCATCAAAAGCAGGTTTCTGTAACAATTTATTGATGGCTGCTTCGCCTAATTCACTTGCCTTGACTATCTTCATTGTGCCGCCTCCGCTTCTAAGACCTTCCGCAAATCTTCCACCAGACTATGAATCCGGTCAAACTTCAACTTAAAGCTCACACGGTTGGCTATCAGCCTTGCCGTGGCTTCCTGAATCGAGACGATTTCCTCCAAATCATTTTCCCGCAGGGTCGTGCCGGTTTCGACAATATCCACAATGCTCTCGGAAAGCCCCACAATGGGCCCCAATTCAATTGAACCATTTAGCTTGATATATTCCATCTGCATGCCCTGCTGACGGAAGAATTTTTCGGCAATATGCGGGAACTTTGTCGCCACGCGCGTATGGTTGTAATCCATGAGTTTGGCTCGCTTCTCTGCCTTTGGCACGGCCATCATCAAGTGGCACTTGCCAAAGCCCATATCGAGAAGTTCATAGACGTCTTTTTCCGTTTCGAGCAGCACATCCTTGCCAATCACGCCGATATCCGCCGCCCCATATTCCACATAGGTGGGCACATCAGCAGTCTTGGATACGATAAATCTTATCTTCTTCTCCTCATTGCTGATAATCAGCTTGCGGGATTTATCCGATAAACCTTCGGCAGTATAGCCGATTTTCTCCAACAGCTTTGCCGACAGGCCAAAAAGCTTGCCCTTGGGCAGCGCTATGGTAAGATATTCCATTTCAGACTTCATGCACAGGCCTCCAATTCGATTCATATAATTGACATGTCATGTGTCAATTGTCAACTATCAGTTCAGTTCATCCGCCGCCTGCAAAAGTACCAGTTCCGGCGGGTCATTTTCCACAAGTTTCCGATGATGACAGCGAATAATTGCCGCTTCATCAGTCATGCCGATTTTTTCCAGTTTTGCCGCACCGATTACAGGATGCTGATAACTTATATACATAATATGACTCAGCCATCCATTATCTTTTCTTCCCAGCTGTTGTGCTTTTGCAGGAAAGTAATGTTTAAGCAAAACTGCCCAAACCTTCCCCATGATGTCCATATCTCCCCGTTTCTTGCCAATATCATGCAGAAGCGCCGCCCGCAACAGTAATGCCCTGTCGCCTGTCTGCTGCCTTTCCCACAATTCCATGGCCGTCTTTGCCACATTTAACGCATGGTATTGGTCAGCCGGATGCATATCATAAAAAAGCTTTTGCGCGGCAGTCGGCAGGCTTTCTGCTACCCACTGCCTGTCTGCAGGCGTAATTTGGGCGGTCACCGCCCGGCAAAACTGCTTAACACGCTGGATCATGATATATACTCTAAAGCCGCATAATTTTTCTGCTGCTGGCTTTCCCGAGCTTCAGCTTCCGTCTGGCTACTGACCGCCAGTTCCACGGACTTGCCCTGCTCACGCAAGCTTGCCGCCTTCTCAATCGCTTCTGTTTCCTTGCCGGCAGCATAGCCCACATACACATCCCTTGGCAGGCTGTGTCTAGGCAGTTTCTGCCGCTCAATGGCAAGCAGGATACGCTCAATCCCCAAGGCAAAACCTGTTGCCGGGCAGGCCGTACCAAAATCAGCCAGCAGATGGTCATAACGCCCGCCGCCACAAAGTGGATAACCCAGTCCCGGCGCATAAACCTCAAAGACCATGCCGGTATAATAGCTGAAATCACGGATGATGCCCAAATCAAAGCGCACATACTGTTCCACCTTATAGGCTTTCAACAGGCGATAAATTTCTGCCAGATTATCGAGCGCCCGGCGACTCTGTTCATTGAGGGCGATATCATAGGCGCTCTTTAGAAGTTCTTCTCCGCCATTTAAGAGCGGCAGTTTCTTTAATACCTGCTTGGCATTTTCCGGCAAGCTCAGCTGTTCCACCAGCTGATTTAATTCCACCAGATTGCGGCGTTCCATAGCCGCTTTCAAATCGACCTGTTCCTGCTCACTTAGGCGATACTGATTGAGAATACCATTCAAGAATTCCACCTGTCCCAAGCAGACCGTAAATTCCGTCAGCCCGGAACGCAAAAGCCCTGATACGGCCAAAGCTACTACCTCAGCATCCGTAGCCGGACTGCCGGGTCCCATGAGTTCCACACCAGCCTGGTAGAATTCACACTGCCGGCCAGCCTGTGCCTGTTCATAGCGAAAAACACTGCTGATATAGGAAAGTTTCAACGGCAGGGGACTATCCTGCAGTCTGGTGCTTACCAGACGAGCAATGGGAGTCGTCATTTCATGACGCAGCGCCACGGTTTTATTTTCCTTGTCAAAGAGCTTAAACAGGTGATTGCCAATGCCGCGATTACCGCCCAAACTCAATGTGTCCAGATATTCTATCGAGGGTGTGACCACTTCCTCATACCCCCATTGGGCAAATAGCTCAGCCAGGCGTGTTTCTACCACCCGCTTGCCAGCTGCTTCTGCCGGCAGAAAATCCCGGGTTCCATAGGGAATCTTTAACAAGCTTCTATCTTTTTCCATGAACACTGCTCCCTTCATTATTCATCAATCAATCTGCCTTGTCAGCAGGTATCCTGTCCAAAACAATCTTATAACCATCCGCGCCATAGTTCAAACAACGTTTTACCCGGCTTATGGTCGCCGTGCTGGCACCGGTGCGGGCCACAATATCATCATAGATATGCCCCCCCTGCAGCATGCGGGCCACCGCCAAACGCTGGGACAATGCCTTGAGTTCACTGATGGTGCAGATATCCTCGAAGAACTGATAGCACTCCTCTACCGACTTCAGCGACAGGATGGCTTGAAACAACATATCATTCTGCTCATCCCGCAGTTTTGGATTAACCAAATCCCTCTCCTCCTCTTACACTTTTTATCTTTAATCCTTTAGTTTGTGAAATTATGTCATTCATTATAACATAAGCGTAAACAAAAAAAAAGCCTTGGAATTATTTTTTTACATTCCAAAGCTTTTTGTTTCACAATATCGCTTTGTTGAATACATTTGTCTTCAATAAGCAAATTGACTATTCTTTGAATTCGATTTTTCCGCTCATACCCGATTTAATGGTAAAGGACGGATCAGCGGGCAGGGATATTTTGACAATGGTCAAGGATTTTGACTGGTCAGATTCTGACTCGTCATTTTCCGGAGCTGCGATATCCTTCACCGTGCCCTGAAGCTTATGACCGTCAATCTCGTAATTGACAAACTGACCCAAACGCACTTTTGCTGCCTGATTTTCCGTGAGCTTAGCTTCCAGCCAGGCATCATTGCTAGCCTGAATGCGGGCTACTTCCTGTTCATTCTTGAGTTCGCTGTCAGCAGCTAACCCCTCGGCCAAGCTGATAACGCCGCTCGCCGTTGCCACAATTTCTGTAGCCTGTTGGTCGTTTTTAGCATTGGCCAGCGCAATCTCCGCCTGTTTCACCTGCAGTTCTGCCTGCTTTAACACTTCGGGACTGGTTGGAATTACCGTGGTTTGCGGCGCAGCGACTGCGGCAGGAGCAGCATGTGCCGCAGCCTGGGCAGCTGCGTAAGCTGCGGCTGCTTCATCCCTTTTAGCTGCGCTGATTGCCCCCATATTAAAAAGTTCATTCATGCGCTGCATGCGAGCATATGCGTTGGCTGCCCGCTGCTGAGCACCACTGTCCACCACTGGCGCTGCCGGTGCCTGCGCAACTGCCGTTGTTCCTTTTTGCAGCTGTGCATAACTTTGCTGGGCCAGCTGCACATTCTGCTCCAACTGGGCGATATCTTCCGGGGTAATCTTGGACTCTACCCGCGCAATCACGGTGCCTTCTTCCACATAGTCGCCGTCCTGCACCAAAAGTTCCGTAATCTTGCCATCCCCCTTAGCCGTAATCACAGACTCACTGCCCATAACCATTGCATCGCTTACCACAAAGCCACGGTTGCTGTGCTGATAGAGGTACAAACCACCGCCCGCCAAAGCTGCGAGCACAATCAAGCCAATTAAGCCAAAACGGATAAAATTCTTTGCTTTTTCTGTAACATCTACTTCCATCTTTCTCCCCCTTGGGATTTTGATACACAAAGCCTTCCCCATAGGGGAAGGTGGGCGCGAAGCGCTCGGATGAGGTCTGGCACATCTTTGCAAAAGCCTCATCCGTCACCCCATAGGGGAAGGCTTATTTATTCACTTAGCCCAGCTGAGCCTTAATCACTTCTACAGCCTTATCGAAAGCCTGCGGCAGGGCATCAGCATTCTTGCCGCCAGCCTGGGCCATGTCCGGACGGCCGCCGCCGCCACCGCCAACAACAGCAGCTGCTTCCTTGATGATCTTGCCGGCATGGATGCCCTTGGCATTGGCTTCCTTCGTTGCCTTAACCACGAGATTTACCTTGCCATCATTAGCACAGGCCAGAACCACAACGCTCGGCGTATCGAGCTTGGAGCTCGTCATATCGGCCACTTCACGGAGTTCGTCCATGCTGCCGGCATTGGTCTTGCCGCAGACAACATTCACGCCGTTTACTTCCTGCAGACCAGCAATGAGTTTAGCCGCATCAGCCTTGTCACGCATAGCAGCAACTTCGTAGAGCTGCTTCTGCATAGCCTTCATTTCGCCCTGCAGTTTTTCAATCTGTGCCGGAACTTCTTCTTCCTTGGTCTTGAGCTTGCCAGCAGCGTCAGCAAGAACTGCCATCTTAGCGTTGGCATAGTCAAGTGCAGCCTTGCCCGTGATGGCTTCGATACGGCGTACGCCGGAAGCTACACCACTTTCGCTGACAATCTTGAACATGCCAATCTGGCCAACATTGGCTACATGGGAGCCGCCGCAAAGTTCCATGGAGAATTCGGGAACCTTGACCACGCGTACCACATCACCGTATTTTTCGGAGAACAGTGCCATAGCGCCTGCTTCCTTGGCTTCGTCAAGGCTCATGTGAGAGATTTCCACATCCTGGCCCTTGAGGATTTCGTTGTTGACGAGTTCTTCCACATCAGCGAGCTGCTGAGCCGTCACCGGTTCAAAGTTTGTGAAGTCGAAGCGCAGGCGTTCCGGCGTAACAGAGGAACCAGCCTGGCTGATCTGGTCGCCAACGACCTTCTTGAGGGCAGCCTGCAGCAGATGCGTAGCCGTATGGTTGCGGGCAGAAGCCAGTTTCTGTGCCTTGTTGACAGCAATCTGCACTTCGTCGCCAACTTTAAGCTGACCTTCTTCGACATAAGCCACATGGTAAACCGTACCGTCCGGCAGTTTCTTGGCGTTGCTGACGCTGATATGACCGAATTCCGAGGTCAGGATACCTTCGTCACCAACCTGTCCGCCACCTTCTGCGTAGAACGGCGTCGTCGTGAGGATTACACCAGCTTCCTGGCCGTCGGTGATTTCGTCCACCAGCTTGCCATCCTGCCAGATAGCGACAACCTTGCCAGCCGTAGCCTGTTCATCAACCGTCAGCTTGCTGACATCGATGGAAGAAAGGTCGGGCACAGCCACGCGGGTGTTTTCAGCACGGGCGTTGCGGGCGCGGGTGCGCTGCTCGTCCATAGCCTTGTCAAAGCCTTCTTTATCGAGTTCCAAACCATTTTCATGGAGAATTTCTTCCGTCAGTTCCCAAGGGAAACCAAAGGTATCGTAAAGGCGGAAAGTAACTTCGCCGTCCAGAGCCGTCTTGCCGGCAGCCTTAACCTTTTCGATTTCGGCGCCGAGAAGTTCCATGCCCTGATTAAGGGTAGCCGCGAAACGGTCTTCTTCAAGGCTGATAACCTTCTTGATGTAATCTGCCTTGTTGACGAGTTCTTCAAAGTCCTTGGCACCGCGGTAGATTTCCACAGCAGCGTTGACGGCACCTTCGAGGAACTTGTCCTTGATGCCGAGCATGCGGCCATGACGGATAGCACGGCGCAGGATGCGGCGCAGGACATAGCCGCGGCCTTCGTTGGAGGGCAGAATGCCGTCCATGATCATGATGGCCATGGAGCGGGCATGGTCAGCGATAACCTTGAGGGAGATATCCTTTTCGGCATCTTCGCCATATTTTACACCGGCAACACCAGCGGCGTATTCGATAATCGGGTACAGGAGGTCCGTTTCAAAGTTGGTCTTCTTTTCCTGCACAACCGAAGCCAGTCGCTCCAGGCCGCAGCCCGTATCGATGTTCTTATGGGCGAGGTTCTTGTAGGAACCATCTTCCTGCTTGTCGTACTGCGTGAACACGAGGTTCCAGATTTCGAGGTATCTATCGCAGTCACAGCCAACTGCGCAGTCCGGCGAGCCGCAGCCGCGTTCTTCGCCCAGGTCGATGTAGATTTCGGAGTCCGGACCGCAGGGGCCAGGGCCGATTTCCCAGAAGTTGTCTTCCATCTTGACGATGTGGTCCTGCGGGAAGCCCGGCTGGGATTTCCAGATTTCGATGGCTTCATCATCATCCGGATAAACTGTAACCCAAAGCTTGTCCTTCGGCAGTTCAACGACTTCCGTCAAAAATTCCCATGCCCAGGGAATAGCTTCGCCCTTGAAGTAATCGCCAAAGGAGAAGTTGCCCAGCATTTCAAAGAACGTCTGATGGCGGGCGGTGCGACCGACATTTTCGATATCGCCGGTACGCACGCAACGCTGGCTCGTCGTCACACGCGTACGGGGCGGTTTCATCTTGCCCGTGAAGAACGGCTTCAACGGCGCCATGCCTGCACCAATCAGGAGCAGGGTCGGGTCATCCTGCGGAATCAGCGAGAAACTCGGCAGGCGAAGATGCCCTTTCTTTTCTGCAAAGAACTGCAAATAAGCTTCGCGCAGTTCGTTACCACTCATATACTTCAAATCAAATCTACCCCCATATAGGTATTTTGCAGCAGATGGACTCTGCTGTAATTTACAAACTTAACGTTCCTATTTTAGCACAAAATTAGCTATAAATAAAAGGGCTTGCAGTAATTTTTGCAAATTATCCCGCAAAGCCCTGGTCTTATTGATGAAATTCCCGCTGAAAAGTCATTTTATCTTTAATGTCTTCATAAAAAGTATACTTTCCGCGATTATTCTTCTTGGTGTAATACAACGCATTATCACTGCGCTGCAGCAGCGTATCCAAGCTTACCGCATGCGATTCCGTGGAGGCCACGCCGATGCTCATGTCCAAATGCTGGAAGCATATATCATGGCGGAAGAATTCTCTGGCGGACTGATACAGTTTTTCCAATTTATCCACTAAAACTTCCCGCTCCGGCACAGCAAAAATTGCCACGATGAATTCATCACCGCCCAAACGGGCAATAAAATCCTTGGGAAAAGCCCTGGTCAATAGTTCACCAATCGCCATCAAAGCCGCATCTCCATACTGATGACCAAAGGTATCATTGAGCTGCTTGAAGTAATCCAAATCCACATAGCATAAGGTAAGCTCACCACTGCCCTTACGGCGGTGCATATCCACAAACTGATAAAAATAACGGCGGTTAGCCAGTTTGGTCAATTCATCGGTACGGGATAAAAGCAAAATCCGCTCTTTATAGGCATACTCCTCGGTTACATCCTTGGCTACACCGATATTGCCAATCATCTTGCCATCTTCATCAAAAATCGGTGCCTTATAGGTTTCCAGCTGCCTAAGCCCCAATTTGGAATGCAATACCTGCTCCTGAAACAGCGTTGGTTTAGGATTGTCCGCAATGGCTTTATCCGTTTCGAGGCAAACATATTCGCCTTCCTCATACTGTTCAGGCGTTACGCCCCAAATCTCATAATGCTCCTTGCCTTCAACATCCTGCATGGATTTGCCCACCATTTCGCAAAAAGCATGATTGACCTTTAAGTGTCGCCCTTCCATGTCCTTGAACCAGACAAAACCAGGCATAGTGTCCACCACCGTCTGCAGGCAGTTGCGGGTATGCCACAATTCCTTCTGCTTATAAAGGTCTTCCAGCAAGTGCTGACAGAAGAACGGCCAATAGTTATCTATCTTCGTAAGCGGCCATACACGGCAGGCACGAGCAATTTTGTCTGGCGATAGTTCATCCAATCTGTCCGTACAAATGACTAATCGCGTATCCCGTCCAAACTGTGCATCTATCTGCGCAGGCTCCCAATCCGCCACCGTATTTAAGAGCAAAGCGGCACATTTTCGCCCGGCCATCGGCGGCAAATCAGCCAGCGAAGCTGCCACTTCAAACTCAACCTGACAATTTTCAGGTATATTGGCATCTTTCATAGCCCTGACTGCAATCTCTGGCATTCCAACCATAACAACCAAAAGATGACAACGGAACATATTTATACACCTCAAACAGTTATATAAACCGACAAAGAGCTCCACGATTAAATCATGGAGCTCCATAAATTTTATAAGGTATTGCTTACAGGTATAGTATCAAAGTCCACTGTGATTGTCAATTCCTTTTTCGCATTTTGTCTGCACAAGATTAAATATTAAACGGCGCAAAGAGTTTCCGCAGATAATTGAATCCTTTGGTAATGGCCTTTAAAAGTGGCTCCATCGTCTTGGGCTGACGAACAGCCAACTGCAGAACCTTATGCCGCAGGTTGCGGTATTCCGCATCGAAAATCGCCAGCTGCTCCTCCATTTCCATCTCCACCGACACCGCAGGAATGTTGGACGGCTGCAGCTCACAAGCACGGCCATGAATAACTACGGCATCACCGCGGAAGGGAATATAGGCTTCGCCCTGATATTCCTTCTGAATCCGGCTCTTCAAAAATTCCTGCCCCTGCGCCTCACCATGAACGATAAAGATTTTCGCCGGTTTGGGATTCTGGAAATTGCTAATCCAATCCATAAGCTGGTCGGTATCGGCATGGGCAGAAAAACCATTCATGACCTGAATCTGTGCCTTGACCGCCACTTCCTCGCCCATGACCCGCACGCGCTTGATGCCTTCGACCAAACGACGGCCCAGGCTCCCTTCTGCCTGATAGCCCACAAAGAGAATCGTCGATTCCGGCCGCCAGAGATTGTGTTTCAGATGATGCAGGATGCGTCCGGCATCCGCCATGCCCGATGCCGAAATGATAATCGCCGAACCTTCAGAGCTATTGAGTGCCCGCGATTCTTCCGGCGTCTTGCAGATGCGCAGCTGCGGAAAGCTCGTGAGCTTTTCACTGTCACCAAAAATCTTAATGGCTTCCTCATCAAAATCCTGATAATTTTTCATGAAAATGCGCGTTGCATTGATGGCCAAAGGACTGTCCAAAATAATGGGGATATCCCCATCGAGCCTTCCCTGTTTCCAAAGGTTATAGAAATAGTACAGCAAGGTCTGTGTGCGGCCAACGGCAAATGAGGGAATAATGACATTGCCGCCCCTGTCCATCGTGTCATTGACGATTTCCAACAGCTTCGTTTCCTTGTCATAAAGCTTATGCCGGCGGTCGCCATAAGTGGATTCCACCACGAGGAAATCGGCCCCGGTAATCACGGTCGGGTCTTTGATAATGGGCTGTTTGGGCTGGCCCAGGTCACCGGAAAATACCAGTTTCGTGGTCTTTTCCCCTTCAGTCACCTGCAAATCCACAATCGCCGAACCAATGATATGACCAGCATCGAAGAACTTGACCTTTACATTGTCCCCCAAAGTAAATTCCTGCTCATAGGGCATGGGGACGAAATGCTTCAGCGCCTCTGCCGCATCATCCAGAGAATAGATGGGTTCCACGGGTTCCTCACCGCGCCGCTGATTTTTGCGATTGAAGGATTCCGCATCGGATTGCTGAATGAATGCTGAATCCGGCAGCATAATCTGCGCCAGATCACAGGTGGCCTGCGTGGCATACACCGTGCCCTTAAAGCCGTCCTTGACGAGTTTCGGAATCAGGCCGCAATGGTCCACATGGGCATGGGTGAGAATGACCGCTTCAATCCCCGCAGGATTAAAGGGAAAATTCTCATAATTTAGTTCGCGGATTCTCCGCGCTCCCTGAAACATACCACAGTCAATGAGATACTGATGCTCCTGCGTTTCCAACAGATAGCAGGAACCGGTAACCGTATGCGCTGCGCCTAAAAAATCCAACCGCATAAAAATCCGCTCCTTTCAGGAATATATTGATATAATTCCCTAAAGGAGCGGAAAAATCCTGCTTATTTATTTTTCACCAATCAGACGAACTTCCGGCTGCAGTTCTACGCCATGAGCTTCTTTAACGCGCTTCTGCACTTCATGGATGAGATTGATTACATCCGCAGCAGTTGCACCGCCCTTGTTCACCACAAAGCCGGCATGCTTGGTGGAAACCTGCGCACCGCCAACCGACAAACCTTTAAGCCCCGTCTGGTCAATCAGCGTACCGGCAAAATAACCTTCCGGACGCTTAAACGTGCTGCCGGCACTGGGCATCTCCAAGGGCTGCTTGCTTTCGCGGCGCTGCGTGAAATCGGCAATGCTCGCACGGATTTCTTCTTCACTCCCCGGCGTGAGTTCCAGCTCTACTTCCACAATGGCTTCGCCATTGGCCTGGAAAATGCTGTGACGGTAGCCCAGCTCCAACTCATCCAAGCCATAGGTTTTGATTTCGCCATCACGGGTTACCGCCCGCACAGCCTTGACCACGCTTTTCGTCTCCCCGCCATAGGCGCCGGCGTTCATAAAGACGGCGCCGCCAATGCTGCCGGGAATGCCGCAGGCAAATTCCAGGCCAGCGAGACTGTGCTGAGCAGCAGCTTCAGCAATATCCTTCAAGAGCGCACCTGCGCCCACGGTCATTTTCGTACCTTCCACCTGAATGGCATTAAAGGTATCGGCAAAATTAACCACGACACCGCGAATCCCCTTGTCGCTGACCAACATATTGGAACCATTGCCCACAAAGGTCAATGGCAGTTCATATTCCTTCACCAGACGCAGGATTTGCTGCGTCTCTTCCATGCTGGCCGGCTTAATCAGGCAGTCTGCCGGGCCGCCAATTTCAAAGGTGGTATGTTCCCGCATCGGAGCATCCAGGAGCAGCTGTTCCGGCTTCAGAAACTTACGGCAGGCTTCAATAAATTTTTCATTTATCATCTTTCCAGTCCATTCCTCTTTAACTTACTTTTTCCACATACGCAACCCAGGGCCCACTTCCGCCAGCTGGCCAAAGTCAAGCTGACGCAAAGCCTCATAAGCCACCACTGCCACGGCATTGGAGAGATTTAGCGACCGGGCATCGGCAATCATCGGAATGCGTACGCAGGATTCCCAATGCGCATTTAAGATTTCCTCGGGAATCCCTGCTGACTCCTTGCCAAACACCAGCATATCCTCGGAAGTATACTGCACTTCCGTATGGGCATGTGGTGCCTTGGTGGAACAATAATAAAAATTATGGTCAGGATATTTTTCCAGCACTTCATTGAAGTTCTCATGGTAATGCACCTTCACCAAGTGCCAGTAGTCAAGTCCTGCCCGCTTCAAATGTTTGTCGTCCGTAGAAAAGCCCAGGGGCTTTACCAAGTGAAGCTCAATTCCCGTAGCCGCACACAGGCGGGCAATGTTGCCTGTGTTGCCGGGAATTTCCGGTTCAATTAAAACTATATGCAAAAAACTTACACCTCTTACAAATTGGCCAGGACTTCCAATGCTTCATCACTGGTCATCAATATTTCGCGTGGCTTGCTGCCGACATTCGGCCCCACGATATTTAACTCTTCCATGGTGTCAATCAGCCGCCCCGCCCGGGTAAAGCCGATATGGAAACGCCGCTGAATGCTCGATGCCGAGGCCTGCCCCGTACTCATGACGAGATTGACCGCATCGGCCAGCAGGGCATCCGTCTTGGGTGCGCTGCGCGCCCCCTTGCTGCCGCTTTCTTCCTCCACCGCTTCGGCCATTTCCCTTTGGGTAAAGGCTTCGATTTCCTCGTTGGGCTCCATTTCCTGACCTTGGGCGCGGATGAAGTCCAACAGTTTTTCCACTTCCTCATCGCTGATGAACGCCCCCTGCACACGGCGGGGCTTGGACTCACCAATCGGGAAGAACAGCATATCACCGCGGCCCAGCAGTTTTTCGGCACCGCTGCGGTCGAGGATGGTACGCGAGTCAATCTGACTGGATACCGCAAAGGAAATGCGCGAAGGCACATTGGCCTTGATAATGCCCGTGATAACGTCAACGGAAGGACGCTGCGTAGCCAGCACCATATGAATACCTGCCGCACGGGCCTTCTGTGCCAGACGGCAGATGGCATCTTCTACATCATGGGGTGCAACCATCATCAAATCCGCGAGCTCGTCAATGATGATGACAATCGCAGGCATCTTATCCTCAGGGAAATTGTCGTTATAGCCCTGCATATTGCGGACACCTTTCTCCGCAAACTTGCTGTAACGCTTCTCCATTTCCTGCACCGACCAGTTGAGCACCGAAGCCGCTTTCTTGGCATCGGTAACAACCGGCACCATCAGATGCGGTATCCCGTTATAGTTGGACAGCTCGACCATCTTGGGGTCCACGAGGATGAACTTTACTTCATCCGGCTTGGCCTTAAAGAGAATACTGGTAATCAATGTGTTAATGCACACCGACTTACCGGACCCCGTGGCACCAGCCACCAACAGGTGCGGCATCTTGCCCAAATCGGCAAAAATACCCTGCCCGCCGATATCCATGCCCAGGCCCACCGTAAGTTTGGATTTTGCCTTGTCAAACTTGGCATTTTCCAAGACTTCGCGGAGCTGCACGCCTTCGAGCTCCTTATTCGGCACTTCGATACCGATGGCGCTCTTGCCGGGGATCTGCTCGATACGCACAGATGCGGCTGCCAACCGCAGGGCAATATCGTCGGCCAGATTGGTAATCTTGCTGACCTTCACCCCCGGCGCAGGCTCCAGCTCGTAGCGGGTAACCGCCGGGCCATGGCAGGCATTCAAGATCGTTGCCTTGACCTTAAAATCCGCCAAGGTCTGCTGCAGGGTCATGGCGTTTTCGGCAATCTCCTTTTCGAGCGCCGAGTTTTGCGTTTTTACATGCTTGCTGAGAATTTCCGTAACCTTGGGCAGTTCATAGGGCTTAACCGGCGGCGGTGCCGCTTCGACTGTCTGTTCTGAACCGTCCAAAATAGCCGCCGCAGGCCTTATCGGCGCAATCTCCCCATAACTGGGCATTGCCGTGCGCTTGGCTGCATCTTTCATCGGCTTGGCCGAAGGTGCTACTGGTTTGGGCTGGGCTACATTAATTGCAGGCTGACCGGTCACTTCTGACACGTCATTTGACCGGTCAACCGTTGACGTAAACCCACTTTCCTCAGCACCGGCAGGCTCCACAGTCTCTTCTTCCTGCCGACCATACTCAATCGTGAATTTCGGCAATTCCTCTGCCAGAGCTTCCGGTTCTGCTGCCGCTACTTTTTCTGCTACCGGCTCTGCAGGAAGTTCTTCTGCTGCCTCGGTCAACGGCTGTTCAGAGAAATGGTCATCCGCCTCCTGATTATAAAAGGAAGCCTTGACCTTCTCCACGACTTTTTCCTCTACGCGTTCGCTTACATCGGCTACCTTTTCATAGGCAACTGCAACAGCCTTGCCCGTAACTGCTGCACTTTTTGCCGCGGTACGCTGCGTGCGCCGCACGCCATTGGCCAGTGACCATGTAGTGGACAGCAGCACTGCTCCAATAACGCCGGCCACGAGCAAAATAAACGCTCCATCAACGCCAAAAAGCTTTCTCAGCAACAGCAAAAATCCCCCTGACAACAGCCCGCCGCCACGCGGCAGGCTTTCAGGAAGGATTTCCGCACCTGGCGAAATCACAAAATGATGCCATATGCTAAGCAAGGACAAAAACAGCATTCCCAGGCCAAAAAACCTTGGTGAATACACTAGGCCATGATGTTTCACAATGTATTGATAGCCAATCAGCCCAATAATCAAAGGAATGACCACAGCCCCTATACCAAAGAGGTAATGCAGGCATTTGGCAAAGTAAACGCCAACAAAACCCACATTCAGCCCACCAATTCCACATAAGGAAATCAGGCTCACAGCTACCAGCAAAAGACCAAAGAGCTCGTACTTGCGTTCAGGATTGGCCGTTTGATGCACAGCTGTTTTACGCTTGCCGGCAGCATTTTTCCGACGCCGCGGAGCAGACTTACGCTCCGTTGTCTTGCTTTTCAAAGTATCACCTCAACCACATTACTTGGTAAGACGCTCTGCACAACGCTGCGCTTCGTAACAAATGCGTTCTTCATCCATGGTCTTCAGCTCATTATTTTCCATAATAACCTTGCCACCACAAATTACCGTGTCCACAGAACCAGAATTTGCAGCATATACCAGCAGGGATACCAGATTATTCCGCGGGAACCATGCAGGGCTGTTCATATTCCATAAGGTGATATCGGCCTTATATCCTGCCTCCAGGCGGCCAAGCTTATCTATGCCCACGGCCTTGGCACCATATTCCGTACCCATCTTCAGGGCCTCAAAGGCGGGTATTGCCAGCGGGTCATACTCATTCACCTTATGCAGCATGGCAGCCAGATTTACCTCTTCCAGCATATCCAGATTGTTGTTGGAAGAGGCACCATCCGTACCCAAAGCCGTTACTATGCCTTCCCGCAACAGACGGGGAACCGGAGCCACGCCGCTCGCCAGCTTCATGTTGCTGCCTGGATTATGCACAGCACAGATTTTATATTTCTTCATAATGGCAATATCATTGTCATCCAGATGAACACAATGCGCCGCCAGCGTCTTGCCACCATCAAAGAGCCCCGTCTCCGCTACCACAGCAAACGGACGCTTGCCATACTGTTTCAGGGAATCCTCAACTTCCGTCCTGGTTTCCTGCATATGAATATGAATGCCAGCTCCCAATTTCTGTGCCTGAGCAGCCACCTTCTTCAGGAAATCCGGCGGGCAGGTATAAAGTGCATGCGGGCCAAACATGACGGTAAGCAAGCCGTTATTTGCCCCATGGTAGTCCTTATACAGCTCAACATTTTCTTCCAGTTTCTTTTCGGAATCAGGCGCAACACCAATGATTCCCCGGGAAAGTACGCCGCGAATGCCGGCATCAATCGTTGCCTCAGCTACACGATGCATATAAGGGCCATACATATCGGCAAAGGTGGTAGTGCCGGAGCGCACCATCTCCACCATAGCCAGCATAGCGCCCCAATAAATATCCTCTTCATTCAGTTTTGCCTCAATCGGCCAAACCTTATCATTAAGCCATTCCATCAGCGCCATGTCATCTGCATAGCTGCGGGTAAGCGTCATTGCAGTATGCGTATGCGCGTTGACAAAGCCCGGCGTGGCCAGATGATTTTTCCCATCAATTATCTTTGCAGGGCGAAAATCCTCCGGCACATCACCTATGCCCGTAATCTGATTTCCCGTCACCATAATATTCGTCAACGGTGTCGTTCCATCCGGCAGCACTACATACACATCTTTAATTAACAGATTCAAAACAAAAATCCTCCTAAAATCATTCCATATTTAAATAAGCTCGCTGTTCAGCAGTAAGCTTATCAATTGCCATGCCCAAAGATTTCAACTTCAGCTCAGCAAGTTTTACATTCACTTCATTCGGCATCAGGTGTACTTCCTTTTTCAGTTCCTTCCCATGCTCCAAGAGGTGCATCATGGAGAAGAACTGCACACCAAAGGACAAATCCATAATCTCTGCGGGATGTCCGTCACCGGCAGCCAGGTTCACCAACCGGCCTTCTGCGAGCAGATAAATCTTGCGGCCATCTTCCTGCAGGAATTCTTCGATATTATTGCGCACCTTGCGGCGGGACTTGGACAGGCTCTCGAGTTCCGGGATATTGATTTCACAGTCAAAATGACCGGAATTAGCGAGCATAGCGCCATCCTTCATGGATTCAAAATGACGCTTCACGATAACATCCTTATCACCAGTCAATGTCAGGAAGATATCACCGATTTTGGCCGCTTCATCCATTGGCATCACACGGAAACCATCAAAAACAGCTTCAATGGCCTTAATCGGGTCGACTTCTGTAATCACGACATTTGCCCCAAGGCCGCGGGCCCGCATAGCGCCACCCTTGCCGCACCAGCCATAACCGGCGATGACCACGGTCTTGCCCGCAATCACGAGGTTCGTCGTGCGCATGATGCCGTCCCAGGTGGACTGGCCCGTACCATAACGGTTGTCAAACAGGAACTTCATATAGGCATCATTAGCCGCAATCATCGGAAATTCCAGCTTGCCTTCCTGTGCCAGACCGCGCAGACGATGTACCCCCGTAGTGGTTTCCTCGGAACCGCCAACGATTTTGGGCAACAAGTCCCGATGCGTCGTATGCAGCGCATGCACCAGGTCGCCGCCATCATCAATGATGAAATCCGGCTCAATCTTCAACGCTTCATCAATAAACCGGAAATATTCTTCTTCC
This sequence comes from Pseudoselenomonas ruminantium, assembly GCA_902785885.1. Taxonomy (GTDB): domain Bacteria; phylum Bacillota; class Negativicutes; order Selenomonadales; family Selenomonadaceae; genus Selenomonas_A; species Selenomonas_A ruminantium_M. The sequence goes on along the minus strand of CADAAS010000044.1, from coordinate 1,877 downwards.
GTGCAGTCATGCCAGGCAAAGACATTTACGCCATCCTCAACAAGAGCCGCCGCCACATCATCCTGCGTAGACAGGGGATTGCTGCCCGTAATGGCCACCTCAGCACCGGCATGCATAAAGACCTCAGCCATATAAGCCGTCTTGGCCTCCAAGTGCAGCGTGATGACCATCTTTTTGCCAGCAAAGGGCTTTGTCTTGGAAAACTCCTCATCCACAGCACGCATAACCGGCATAAAATTCTTTACCCATTCAATTTTATCATGACCACTGGGGGCAAGCTTGATATCTCTAATCATGGATTCCATTTCAACAACCTCCCAAATAACGCCAAATACATGATGAAAAACTTAACTTTTATTGTACCACGAAAAACCTCTGTTCGTCATCTTATTTTTCCAGCCGCTGGTCAAGTTCCACGTAGTCTGTCATATCCGCCACCAACGGTGTAATGGAAATATAGCCCTGCTCCGTGGCATAAATGTCCGTAGCACTTCCCTTGTCCGAATCGTAAACCTCTCCGGCCATCGTATAGTAAACCTTGCCATCCCGTTCTTCCTTGGTAAATGCATTGAGATAATCCCGCTTTCCCTGACGGCCATACACATACTGGGGCAGCCCATCCTTGAGAAACAGAGGGAAATTGACATTATACAGGAACACCTTGCCATCCTCAGGCATCAGTTTGGACAGGTCACGGGCAAATATCTCTGCAGCCTCATCATAAGTCAATTTACTGGCTGCATCCAAGGACAGCGCAAAAGACGGAATATCATGGAAATAGCCTTCCATCGCCGCCCCCACCGTACCGGAGTAAATAATGTCCGTGGCCAGATTTGCTCCGTGGTTAATGCCGGAAACCACCAAATCCACCGGCCTGTCTTTCGTCATAAACGCTTCAATATATAATTTGGCACTGTCAGCAGGCGTGCCCCCTACCGCCCAGGCCTCAATGCCGTACTTTTCTTCCAGTACCTTATCCCGAGCTACCTCAATGGGCGAACCAATGGTCAGGGCATTGCTCATGCCGCTCTGCTGTTTCATCGGAGCCGAAACAATAATCTCATGCTCCTTATGTAAAGCCCGCACCAGCGCCTCAATCCCCGCCGCCTTAATGCCATCATCATTGGATAATAAAATACGCAAATAAAAGCCTCCTCCAATTGCTGCGAATAAACATTTTATCCCTATTCTACCAATTTTTCGATTTTCTTACAATAATATTTGCACTTCTCTCTCAAAGAGCGTATAATAGTTCTGCAATATGCGAAATTTCTCAGACGAGGAGAATTATGAATTATGGCTAATAGATTTTATGAACTGACCGTAGCTGGCTGCAAACGTTCCCTGCCGATCTTGAACGTCACGGACAAACTGGCAATCGCCGGCTTCATCATGCTCGGTGACCCTGACCTCACACTGGCCTGCGCCAAGGACCTGGCAAAAAAGATTCCCGCAGACACGGATGTAATCCTCACCGCTGAAACCAAAGGTATTCCTCTGGCTGCTGACCTGGCCCGCGAACTGGGCATGGAACGCTATGTGGTAGCCCGCAAATCCGTCAAGGCTTATATGGAAAACGCCGTTTGGGTGGAAGATGTTTCCATCACCACCAAGGGCGTACAGAAGCTTTGCCTGGACGGTGTAGATGTTGACCGCCTCAAAGGCAAGAACGTCCTGCTCCTGGACGACGTAATCAGCACCGGCGGCTCCATGAAAGCCCTGACTGAACTCACGGAAAAAGCCGGCGGCAAGGTAATCGGCGAAGCCTGCGTACTCGCTGAAGGCGATGCTGCCAAGCGCAAGGATATCATCTTCCTCGAGGCACTGCCGCTGTTTGACGCAGAATAATGTTACCAAAAAGCCTGTGTATCAATGCT
>CADAAS010000043.1:21991-36243 GCA_902785885.1 Pseudoselenomonas ruminantium | reverse complement strand
CGGGGGAGTGGTGCTGGCTTCCTGAGGTGTGTTGGTGCTGACTGGTTGTGTAGAGGGAGTTTCTTCGGCGGTATTTGAGGACGTTGGTTCCGGCTGTGGCTGGGGAAAAGGATAGAAGTATGCTGCCAGCAGGGCCGGGAGGGAAAGACACAGGAGCAGGGCAATTCTTTTATTCAGGGCAGGTCGCCTGATGGCCGCTTTTAGTTCCTGCATACTTTGATAGCGGTCGGCAGGGTCAAGGCGCTGGCAGCGTTTGACGATGGAACGGAGCTTTCCTTGATAGTCCGGGGGCAAAAGTTCGTTGATGGTCTGTCCCAGGGCGTAAATATCGCTGCGATAGTCGGTCTGCTGAAAGCCAAACTGTTCTGGCGGGGCGTAGGTTTTTGTGCCGAGCAGTTCCGTGTCTTCGCGCTGATTGTCTTTTAACAGGCGGCAGGTGTCAAAATCAATGAGTCGGGGCGTACCGTCCTTTTCGATGAGGATATGGTCAGGTTTTATATCGCGGTGGATGATGCCCAGTGCATGCATGGCGTCAAGGCCGTCGCAGAGGGCAAGCAGGATGTTTGTTGCTTCTTTTGGGGTGAGGAAGCGACCTGCTTGCTGATATTGGGCAAGGCTGGTGCCGGTGATGTATTCTTCGCTGGTGATGGTTTCGCTTTTGGTTTCGGTGATGTAGTACAGCTTGGGCAGCAGGGGGATTTTGGCCTCTTTTAACGGACGCAGGGGCAGTCCGGTCTGCTGCAGGTGTTTTAGGATGACCAATTGTCCCTGTGGGTCAGCGACCAGCCAAATTTCGCTGCGCCCTGTCTGTTTGAGCAGGCGGATTTTTTCGTATTGGCTGTTTATAAAGTCGAGGGCATGCATAAAATCACCTTGCTTTCTCGTGGGGGCTGTTCTATGATGGTTGTATATTGCAGCAGGGAGGAATTTTTGATGAAGGAACAGGAAATAGATACGGAATCCTTGGAGAATCGGTTAAGCCAGGTCGGCGGCGTGGAGGATTTTTGGCGGGATAATGCGCTGAACCTGCGGGATATGACGCTGGCGGAGTTTTTGCAGGGGCTTTTGGCGCAAAAGGGCTTAAAGACCGCTGATATCATCAAGCGTTCGGGAATGGACAGAGGCTATGTTTATCATATATTCGGCGGACAGAAGGCGAATCCTTCCCGCGACAAGGTGTTGGTTCTGGCTTTGGCCATGGAGCTTAGCCCGAAGGAGACGCAGCATTTTCTGCATTATGCAGGAGCGGGGGCACTCTATGTCCGCGACCATTTTGACAGCGTGATTTGGTATGCGCTGGAACATCGGCTGGGGGTCACGGAAACCAATCTGTTATTGGATGAATTGGGGCTGCGGGCATTGTCCTTATGATTTTGTCAAATTTTAACAACCGAGTGCACAAAACTTTTGTGTTCTCGGTCATTTTCATGTATAATGTAAGTTAGTGTGAGTAAGAATAGCAAGTACAGAGATGCTTGACATGGAGGGTATAGTTTTGGAAACAGCGAAATATAAACGTGTTGTCTTGAAGCTTTCTGGTGAGTCTTTGGCCGGCGATCAGGGATTTGGCATCAATCCACCTATCGTGGAAGATATCGCCAAGCAGATTAAGGCCATCCGTGAGCGTGGCGTAGATGTGGCTGTAGTTGTTGGCGGCGGCAATATCTGGCGTGGCCTGGCTGGTTCTGCCAAGGGCATGGACCGTGCACGGGCCGATTACATGGGCATGATGGCAACGGTGATGAATGCCCTGGCCCTGCAGGACGCTTTGGAAAAGATGGACGTGGATACGCGTGTGCAGACGGCCATTGAAATGCGTCAGGTCGCTGAACTCTATATCCGCCGCAAGGCCATCCGCCATATGGAAAAGGGGCGGGTAGTAATCTTCGGTGCCGGTACGGGCAATCCGTATTTCTCCACGGATACGACGGCTGCCCTGCGCGCTGCAGAAATCGAAGCTGACGTTATCCTGATGGCGAAGAAGGGCACGGACGGCATTTACGATTCTGACCCCAACAAGAACCCCAACGCCAAGAAGTTTGATGAACTGACTTACCTGGAAATCATCAGCAAGGGCTTGCAGGTCATGGATACCACGGCTACGAGCCTCTGCATGGACAACAAGATTCCTCTCGTTGTCTTTAACATTGATGATCATGAAAATATCGTGCGTGCGGCCCTCGGCGAGGAAATCGGCACCACTGTAGGAGGTAATAAATAATGGTAAAAGATATTTTAAGCTCCCATGAAGAGCGTATGCAGAAATCCATTGATGCACTGAAACGTGAATTTGCATCCCTGCGGGCTGGCCGTGCTACGCCGTCCCTCTTGGACAAGGTTATGGTAGATTACTATGGCACGCCGACGCCGGTTAACCAGATTGCCAAAGTGGCAGTTCCGGAACCGCGCATGATTATGATTCAGCCCTATGAAAAATCCATGCTGCATGAAGTGGAAGTGGCCATCATGAAGTCGGATCTGGGCCTGTCCCCGAACTCGGATGGTACGGCTATCCGTCTGGCTATTCCGGCTCTGACGCAGGAACGCCGTCAGGAACTCGTGAAGACGGTTAACAAGAAGGCAGAAGAAGCCAAGGTCGCTATCCGCAATGTGCGCCGCGATGGCAACGATGCCATCAAGAAGCTGGAAAAAGGCAAGGAAATCACGGAGGACGAATCCAAGAAGGCTCAGGAATCTATGCAGAAGCTGGCCGACAAGTACGTAAAAGTGGTCGATACCACCCGTGCCGGCAAGGAAAAGGAAGTCATGGAAGTCTGATGATGCCAGATGTTGCGGCACTCCCGTGGAAGGAAGCAGAAGCCAGGCTGCGGGAAGCAAATGTATCTTATACAACGGAACGGGCTCGTCCCACGCGGGATTTTTTCCCCGTGGATGAGGATAGATTGTATGTTATTCGCCAGCGTGAGGGAGCAGACGGCAAGCTGCTTTTGACGCTGGCGGCTAAACAGATTCCTATGGAGGAGGTGTAACACATGGCTTACAAAATTGGTGAGGATTGCATTTCTTGCGGTTCCTGCGCAGCTACTTGCCCGGTAGAGGCAATCAGCGAGGGTGCAGAACGTTATGAAATCGACCCGGATAAGTGCGTAGAGTGCGGCGCTTGCGCTGCTGGCTGCCCGGTATCTGCTATCGAGGCTCCCTGACGCTACTTTGCAAGCCCCTCTGGTGCTTTTGGCAGAGGGGCTTGTTTTGCTTTATGAGATAATTTTCCTAGTGAGGGATTATATATGATAAATGAATTATTAGGCAAGGCAGTCATGACGCTTGCTGGCCGTGATGACTTTGCTATTCCAAAGCATGATTCGCCGTTGTTTGAGGGTGTTGACTGGGATAACCTTCCCCGTCATGTAGCGGTAATAATGGACGGCAATGGCCGTTGGGCTAATGCGCAGGGGCAGGTTAGAACCGTTGGCCACAGTGCAGGAGCCAAGGTTTTAAAAAATATCCTGAAGACCGCTATAGGCTTGAATCTTGAGGCGTTGACGGTATACGCGTTTTCCACAGAAAACTGGACTCGTCCGGCTGCAGAAGTAAAGTTCCTGATGAATCTTATCTATGGGTATTTGAAGCAGGAATTGCAGGAAATGCATGAGGACAACGTGCGAATTCACTTTATCGGTGATATCGATGGATTGCCTGATTATCTCCAAGAGGAAATTCGTAAGGCCGAGGAACTGATGAAGAACAATACAGGCATCAAGTTCAATGTGGCAACAAACTATGGTGGACAGGATGAAATGATTCGTGCGATACAGAAAATTGCTGTATCGGTGCAGAACGGAGAAATCACGCCTGCGGATATTCAAAAAGAGTTGATTGAGGATAGTTTGGATACCTGCGGCAATCCACCGGTGGACTTGTTGATTCGCACGGGCGGTGATCATCGTTTGTCGAACTTCCTTCTTTGGCAGGTGGCATATGCCGAGTTTTATTCGGCAGAGGTTCCCTGGCCGGAATTCTCGCCGAAGTGCTTTGTCGAGGCAATAAAGGAGTTTAACAATCGTGACCGGCGCTTTGGCGGCCTCAATGATGATAAAAAATAATGGGAGCGTTGCTTTTTGTTAGTTAGAATTATCACGGGAATTATCGGCATTGCTGCTGCAGCCTTTGTCATTCAGGCAGGGGGCGTGGCCTTTGCCGGTTTTACGCTTTTGCTGATGCTTTTGGCCTGGTTCGAGTATGCCCGGGCTTTTTCGGAGCGCGGCATGGGGATTGCCCTTGTTACGGGCTTTATCGCTTTGGCGGCTATGTGGTATGCTGCCTGGCAAAAGCCGGAACTTTTGGCACTGGCCTGCCCGCTCATCGTGCTGGTCATGCTGCTCGAAAGTGTACTGATGCGCAGTTCGACCACCATTATGGATGCGCTGGCTTCGGGGGCAGGGCTTATCTACATTGGTTTTCCCTTTGCCTGCTTGTTGCAGTTGCGGGGAATGCTGCCGGAGACGGTTTTCCAGACGGAAATCAGCAGTTTTACCTTTGGCTGTGCCTTTGTCTGGATTATGTTTATTGGCACCTGGGCTAGTGATACCTTTGCCTATTTTACGGGCACGGCAATCGGGCGGCACAAGCTTTGCCCGTCCATCAGCCCCAACAAGACCATTGAGGGCTTTATGGGGTCCGTAATCGGGACTACGGCGGTCGTGGCAGGCCTGGGCCATTATTTGGACCTGCCCATGCAGGAAATGGCGATATTGGGCCTGTTGGTTGCCATTTTTGCTACGCTCGGGGATTTGGTGGAATCCGTGGCCAAGCGTTATGCAGGCATCAAGGATTCCGGGAATATCATTCCCGGCCATGGTGGCGTATGGGACCGCTTTGACAGCGTTCTCTTTACGGCACCGCTGGTCTTTTATTTTGTGCAGTTTGTGAATCTCCTGGGGAAGTGATAACAGATGAAAAACATTGCAGTATTGGGCTCTACGGGCTCTATCGGCACGCAGACCCTTGAAGTCGTGCGCCGCAATCCGGAGCTTTTCCATATATCGGTGCTCGCGGCAAATTCCCGCGATGAACTTTTTGAGGCGCAGGTTCGTGAGTTTGAACCGGAACTGGCAGTATTGGCAGATGAGGATGCCTATAACCGCTTAAAGAGCCGTTACAGCGGCAAGACGAACCTTGCCGGCGGCCGTCAGGCCTTTATTGATGCCGCAGCTTTTGATGGCGTGGATACGGTCGTAACGTCCATGATGGGCTTTGCCGGCCTGGAACCAACTATGAAAGCCTTGGATGCGAAGAAAAATATCGCACTGGCCAACAAGGAAACCTTGGTGGTAGCTGGCGAAATCGTGACCCGTCGTGCAAAGGAACAGGGCGTAAAGATTCTGCCGGTGGACAGCGAACACTGTGCGTTCTTCCAGTGCCTGCAGGGCGAGAAGCTGGAGTCCATCGAAAAACTCCTGCTGACCTGCTCTGGCGGCCCTTTCCGCGGCAAGAAGCGCGAAGACCTGCTCGATGCTACGAAGGCGCAGGTTTTGGCCCATCCGACCTGGAATATGGGACAGAAAATCACCGTGGACTCGGCGAGCCTCGTAAACAAGGGCCTTGAAGTTATCGAAGCCAAGTGGCTCTATGATGTAAGCTATGACCAGATTCAGGTAGTGGTTCATCCGCAGAGCATTGTGCACTCCATGGTGCAGTTCCGTGATGGTGCCGTGATTGCGCAGCTTGGTTCCACGGACATGAAGCTGCCGATCCAGTATGCGCTAACTTATCCTGACCGTGTGCAGTCCAGCTTTGGTCGACTGGATTTCTGGCAGATGAAGGATTTGACCTTCAGCCAGCCGGATACGGATACGTTCAAGGGGCTCAAATTTGCCTATGAAGCTGGTGCCATGGGCGGCAGTATGCCCTGCGTGTTCAACGCAGCCAATGAAATCGCCGTAGGCGCATTCCTGCGCGACGAAATCAAATTCCTCGACATCTACGATATCATCGAGGAAACCATGCTCAAGCGTGAATGTATTGTCGAGCCTACGCTGGAAGAACTTTTTGAGGAAGACCGCTGGGCAAGGGAGTTTGCCACGGAAGTTTTGCGGAAGTTGTAAAAGGATGGTGACATTATGGTATTAACCATTGCAGCGGCTGTTTTTGTTTTTGGCCTGCTGGTATTGGTGCATGAATTGGGCCATTTTATCACGGCGAAAATGACGGGGATGCGGGTCGATGAATTTGCCATCGGCTTTGGCCCGAAGATTTTTAGCTTCACCCGGGGAGAGACAGTATATTCCCTGCGGGCTATCCCGCTGGGCGGCTTTAACGATATTGCGGGCATGGACCCCTCCAACAATGAGGCCGGGGCGCGCGGCTATTGTGAAAAGCCGGTATTCTCCCGCATGATTGTCATTCTGGCAGGCTCGGCGATGAACTTTGTCCTGCCGGTGGTGCTGTTTTTCGGGATTTTCTTCTTTTCCGGCGTCAGCACGCCGAACCCGGAGCCGGTGCTGGGCACCGTTATTGCCGGCAAGGCAGCAGATTTGGCCGGACTTAAAGACGGGGATAGGATTATCAGCCTGGACGGCAAGGAGATCAGCAGCTGGACGGAATTTGTCGATAACGTCAAGGACAATCCGGGAAAACCTATAGCGGTAGTGGCAAGCCGTGACGGGGAAACGATTGAAACCACCATGATACCTGCCTTTGACGAGAAGTCGCAAAGGGCCATGGTGGGCGTGATGAGTTCCGTGGATACCCGTGAGATTGGCTTGGTTGAATCCATGGGGCTGGCCCTGCATAAAACGGGCATGATTATCGCCATGATGATCGAGTCCTTGGCACAGATTGTATTGAAGCTTTCCGGCTCGGAACTTGCCGGGCCTATCGGCGTGGCGCAAATGGCCGGGGAAGTGGCGCAGATGGGCTTTGTGCCGCTGCTCAATTTTGCAGCGTTCCTGAGCCTGAACTTGGGCATTGTGAACCTGTTCCCGATTCCGGCGCTTGATGGCGGGCATTTTGTGACCCTGTGCGTTGAGGCGGTGCGCGGCAAGCCCATGAGCCCCAAGGCTTTGGAATACACGCAGAAGGTGGGCATTGTGCTCTTGCTTTTGCTGATGGTTTTAGCAACCAAGAATGACATTGTACGCGTCTTTACGGGAGGCTAAATAGATGTTTGAACGTAAAAATACCCGCCAGATTCATATTGGCAATGTAGCCATTGGCGGCGGTGCGCCAATTTCCGTGCAGTCCATGTGCAATACCAAGACCACGGATACCAAGGCTACGGTTGCGCAGATTAAGGCCCTGCAGAATGCGGGTTGTGATATCGTACGGGTGGCAGTGCCGGATATGGAGGCAGCGCAGAATCTCGGGAATATCATCAAGGAAATCAATATTCCTTTGGTGGCAGATATCCATTTTGACTATAAGCTGGCCCTCGAAGCCATCAAGCAGGGCATTTCCGCCCTGCGCCTGAATCCCGGCAATATCGGCGGGGAAGAAAAGGTGCGTGCCGTGGTCAAGGCGGCCAAGGAAGCCCATATTCCCATCCGTATCGGCGTAAATGCGGGTTCTTTGGACAAGAAGATTCTGGCCAAATACGGTGAAGTTACGCCGGAAGCCTTGGTGGAATCGGCCATGCAACATGTGAAAATCCTGGAGGACTTGGACTTCCATGACCTCAAGATTTCCCTCAAGGCCCATGATGTGCCCTTGACGCTGGCCGCTTACCGCCTGATGAGCAAGACGGTGGATTATCCGCTGCACTTGGGCATTACGGAAGCGGGAACCGTGAATACCGGCATCATCAAATCTGCTGTAGGCATTGGCGCTTTGCTCGCTGAGGGCATTGGCGATACCTTCCGCATTTCGCTGACCGGCGACCCGGTGGTGGAAGTAAAAGTAGCCAATGAAATCTTAAAATCCTTGGGACTCAAGGAATACGGGCCGACGCTTGTTGCTTGCCCAACCTGCGGTCGCACGAGCATTGACCTGCCTGCCATTGCCGAGCAGGTGGAAAAGAAACTTTCCGGGATAAAAGACCCCATTGATGTAGCCGTTATGGGCTGTGTGGTCAATGGCCCAGGCGAGGCCCGCGGTGCCGATGTGGGCATTGCCGGCGGCAACGGCGAAGGCTTAATCTTCCGCAAGGGTGAAATCATCCGCAAAGTGCCGGAAGATAAATTAGTAGAAGAACTCTTCAAAGAAATAGATGCCATATTGGAGGAACGTAAGAACAATGCGAGCAAGTAATTTATATGCACCTACGTTGAGAAATACGCCGGCGGAAGCCGAGATTGCCAGCCATCAGCTTATGTACCGTGCAGGTATGATCCGTAAGGTTGCCGGCGGCATGTACACCTATCTGCCTTTGGGCTGGCGTGTCATCCGCAAGATTGAAGAAATCATCCGCGAGGAAATGGATGCTGCTGGCGGCCAGGAAATCGGCATGCCGATTCTGCAGCCGTCTGAGCTTTGGGAAGAAAGCGGTCGCTGGGCAGCTTATGGCGACGAAATGATGCGCATCAAAGACCGTCATGGCCGTAACTTCTGCCTTGGCCCGACGCATGAGGAAATGATTACGGATTTGGTGCGCGACGAAGTCAGCTCCTACAAGCAGCTGCCGTTGATGCTCTATCAGATTCAGGACAAGTTCCGCGACGAACGCCGTCCGCGCTTCGGCCTTATGCGCAGCCGCGAATTCATCATGAAGGACTTGTACTCCTTCGATAAGGATGTAGAGGGCATGAATGTGTCCTATCAGAAGATGTACGATGCGTACACGAACATCTACACCCGCATGGGCCTCGAATTCCGTCCGGTAGAAGCCGACAACGGCGCTATCGGCGGCGGACATTCCCATGAGTTCACGGTGCTGGCTGAAGCCGGTGAATCCAATATCGCTTACTGTACGAAATGCGACTATGCAGCCAGCGATGAAAAAGCTGCACTCAGCCCCATCGAAGCTGCTGACGAAGACGAACTGCCGCTTGAAAAAGTGGCTACGCCGGGCACCAACACGATTGAAAGCCTCGTCGAATTCCTCAATGTGCCCATCGAAAAGACCATCAAGGCTGTCGCTTACCAGTCCGACAACGGCAAGCTCGTGCTGGCTTTTGTGCGCGGTGACCATGATGTGAATGAAGTCAAGGTGATCAATCAGGTTGAGGGGGCTTTGGAACTCACAATGGCCGAAGATGAAGCCATCAAAAATGCCGGCGGTTTCCCTGGCTTTATGAGCGCCATTGGCATTCAGCCGAGCGAAGACGTCATTGTGCTCGTTGACCCGACGGTCATGAACATGCACAACGCCGTAGCCGGTGCCAATGAAGTGGATGCGCACTACAAGAACGTCAACCCCAAGCGTGATTTCAACGCTGAAGGCATTGTTGTCACCGACCTGCGCATGGTCAAGGAAGGCGACGCCTGCCCGCACTGTGGCGCACCCATGAAGATGACCCGCGGCATTGAAGCCGGCCAGGTGTTTACGCTGGGCACGAAATACAGTCAGGCTATGGGCGCGATGTTCCTCGATGAGCAGGGCAAGCAGCAGCCGCTTTACATGGGCTGCTACGGTATCGGCGTAGGCCGTACGATGGCTGCCGCTATCGAGCAGAACAACGATGAAAACGGCATCATTTGGCCGCGTGCCATTGCCCCGTTTGAAGTCGTTGTCGTAGCTGTCAACGCCAAGAAGGATGACCAGCTGGCTTATTCCGAGGAAATCTACAAGGAATGCAAGGCCGCAGGCTTCGATACCCTGCTGGATGACCGTAAGGAACGCGCTGGCGTCAAGTTCAAGGACTGCGACCTCATCGGCTATCCCCTGCGCGTAGTTGTCGGTCCCAAGGCTGTAGAAGAAAACCAGATTGAAATCAAGGTGCGCAAGACGGGTGAAATGTTCACCGTCAGCCGCGAAGAATATTTGGATAAGGTAAAAGAGATTTTGGCAACGCTGTAATATGGATAAAGCCTTCCCTGCGGGGAGGGCTTTTTTTATGGAGCGATGTAAACAAGTATACATGTACACATAACCGTAAATGCTAGACTATTGTTACAATATTCCGTATAATAAAGACAGATGGAAGCGCATTTATTAAGGTTTTTTTGTAAAAGGGAGTGATAGTATGAATCTTTCCATCAAAATCTTTATCGCTCTGGTTCTCTCCGTAGTGGTTGGCCTGATTGCAGGCGAACCCGCTCTGCCGTTTATCAACTGGTGGATTGCTCCGATTGGTACAATCTTCATCAACCTGATTAAGATGATGATTGTGCCGGTGGTGTTCTTCTCGCTGGTGGTTGGCATGACCAGCCTGGGGGATACCAAAAAGCTGGGCCGCATTGGTGCCAAGACTGTATGTCTGTATCTGACCACGACGGCTGTGGCAATTTTGATTGGTTTCGGTATTGCCGGTATTGTCAGCCCGGGGACAGGGCTGGATCTCACCAGCAATGCTGCAGTAAAAGTTAAGGAAGCACCGAGCCTTATGCAGGTGTTCGTGGCCATGATTCCGGCAAACCCCATTGATGCCATGGCGAAAGCCCAAATTTTGCCGGTTATCATCTTTTCCCTGTTCGTGGGCATTGGTATTGTCCAGGTGGGCGGCGAACGCGCACAGCTGTTGATCAAGTTCTTTGATGCTGCCGCTGAAGTTACCTACAAAATCATCGGCATTGTCATGCAGTTTGCACCGATTGGTGTATTTGCCTTGCTCTTGCCGGTAGTAGCGAAAAATGGCCCGGCTGTGCTTTTGCCGTTGATGTCCGTTATCGCCTGTGTTGCTGTTGGCTGTGCGATTCATGCCGTTGTGGTATATTCCTCGCTGGCCCGCATTTGGGGCGGCCATACGCCGATGGAATTCTTCCGCGGCATGAGTGAAGCGATGATGATTGCCTTCACGACCTGCTCCAGTGCTGCAGCGCTGCCGATTAACATGAAGAACTGCCAGGAAAAACTGGGTGTATCCCGTGAGGTTTCCTCCTTTGTTCTGCCGTTGGGCGCGACCATTAACATGGACGGCACGGCTCTTTACATGGGCGTGTGCTCACTCTTTATCGCTAATGTGTTTGGCGTTGATTTGACTATGGGGCAGATACTCATGATCATCCTGACCGGTACGCTGGCATCCATCGGTACTGCAGGTGTTCCGGGCGCCGGTCTTATCATGCTGGCCATGGTACTGCAGACGGCAGGCCTGCCGCTTGAAGGTCTGGCTCTCGTAGCGGGTATTGACCGCGTGCTCGATATGTTCCGTACCTGCCTGAATATCACGGGTGATGGTGCTGTGACCATCGTGATGGATCAGGAAGAAAAGAAATATGATCGTGGTGTGGCTGGGGCTGAGGCATAAAACGGCTTTCGGTTTACACTAATGAACTAAGACGCCGTGGGGACTGGTAATATTTTTCCTCCGCCATAGACAGGCTTGTCAAAAGCTGCGGAAAAACATCACCAGTCCCCACGGCTTAGTATATCCTTTATCGTAACTGCGTTTATTTGTGCCAAAAGTGCGAAACTCAAGGAGGGGAGGGGCGGCAGTGGCTTTCGGCAGCGTTTGACAAGCTTGTCTAAGCAGACGAAAGTTACTGCCGCCCCTCCCCTCCGCCTTAGTTTATCGAACTTCTCGAATCTATTGCGCAACAATATAAGGCATACTTTCCAAATAAATCTCAAAGGTACGGGGCCAGGGGAAGCTTAACTCAACGGTCAGGTCATTGACGGTCAAGGTGAAATCACCTTGTGGGGTATGGAAGCAGGCGGGTGTTTTGACGGCCTTGGTCTGTTTGTAGGCGGCGAGGTGTTTTTGCATGCTTTCCTGCAGCATATGGTTGGCCCAGCGCCAGTTGTGTTCGAGGTCTAAGTCGGCTGTGTTTTGATAGCCGGCTTTTTTTAGTGTGTGATTGATGATGTCGATATCTTCTTTGAGATAGAAATAATCTTCCAGGATGCGGTTGTGCAGGAAGTGGATATTGCTGGCGGCAATGCTCATGGCTTCTTCGTGGCTTTGGGCTGTTTGCTGTGTGCTGGTGTAAAGGCTGGCAGAGGCTATGGCGGTGCCGATGGCATTGCTGGCCGTATTCCAGCCGGCGTAGGCGGTGAGGGTGTTTAGGGGATAATCGCTATTGAGCAGCAGGGGGAGCAAGGTTTCCTGCGCGGTGAAGTGCTTGGACAGGTCAACGAGGGCGATATTTTTGCCCGCAGCAGTTAATTGCTTTAATTCCTGCACATTGGCATGGCGGCGGCTGATGGTATCTTTTTCATAATCGTTGGCGGAAAGATAGAGGATATAGTCGGCGGTTTCCATGTTGTCCGTCTCCTTCCCGCCAATCAGGGCAATTTTTTCGCGGGCGGTTTCCTGATTATCAATGGCCATATAGGGCATAACGGTTTCAGGCGTACTGTTATGGTTATAGGCAAGATAAATTTGCGGGCAAAAGCCGGTCTGTTCATTTTGGAAGGCGGCCAGCATGGTCAGGGCGATTTCGTCAGCGCCGTGGGTCAGGATTACTTTTTCTGTGGGGAGATTTTCGCTATAAATATAGTCCTTTAGATGGGCTTTTTCGATATTGGGAATGCTGTATTCTTCGCCGTCATCCTGTCCAAGTACCAATTGAGATAAGACACCTTCTTTTACAAGGGCAATCAGTTTTTTGTTTAGTTCTTCGTTTTCCTGAAAATGCGCCAGATATTTTTCCCTGCTTTCTGGGGAGATGGCGCTTTCCAGGCGGGCCAGTTCCTGTTCATCGATGGAAAGGCCTGCTGCCTGACGGCCTTTCAGACGGGAGTAGGCGAGCAGGTCCTTACGCTCCTGATAGCCGTCAATGGTATCCTGCGGTGTCTGGCGGGGCAGAATGGAAAAGGCGAGCAGGGGAATCGTGGGATTATCGGCATGCAGCTGGCGCAGGAAGCTTATCAAATCGTCCTGTTGGGCAGGCGTGGCTTCTTTTTCGCGGGCGGCGAGCAGTCCGCCGTAGAGCAACTGGTCGATGGAGACAAGGGCGGCTTGGCTGTTTGGGGTATTTTCCTGGAGCCATTTGCGCATGCCGGCAGTATCGCCGGGGGCGGAGTAGTAGTCCTGCAATTCACTGGGGGGCGTCGTTACATCAAAGCCGGCAATTGCGCCGCTGTCGATGACGAACTGCTTGCAGGGAGGACGTCCGTCCAAGGGAACGAGCAGGATGTTTTTATTCAGCTGGCGGCTGGGCACAGGCATGCTTGCAGTGGTATTTTGGGAAAGCCCTGCATGCCAAAGTCCCCAAAAGAAACACAGCAGCAGGGGCAGAATCATGATTTTTTTCATGGTAAACTCCTTGGTCAAAATGATGATTCAAGTATAGCACAATAATCCGCTTTGCAGAGGTGGTTTTTCGTTGTATTTTCGTGGATATATAGTTCACTATTTTACGAAAATATGCTAAAATAATAGTGTTTCTGTATTAGGGAGTGAGAGATTTGCGCATTATTACCGGTTCGGCGCGTGGGTGCCGCCTGAAAACGCCCAAGGGGGCAGAGGTTACGCGGCCAACGGCGGACAGGGTGAAAGAGTCGCTGTTTAATATCTTGGGCCAAATGGTTGCCGGACGAAAGGTTTTGGATATCTTTGCCGGTACGGGCAATTTGGGGTTGGAGGCGCTCTCCCGTGGAGCGGAATCTGCTGTCTTTGTGGATAAAGCAACGGCGAAGCTCATTACAGAAAATTTACAGCTTACCCGTCTGCAGGAAAAGGGCATTGTTCGCGGCAGTGATGTATTTGCCGAGCTTTCCCGGCAGGCGGCAGGCAGGGCGGAGTTTTCGCTGATTTTCTGCGACCCGCCTTATCATAAGGGGCTATGGCAGCAGGCACTGAAACAGATTGATGCCTCCGATGGACTGATGGCTGAAAATGGTATTTTGGTCGTGGAACACGGCGCTGAGGAAAACGAATTTCCGGAGCTTTCGCGCTTGCAGCTGGTTCATAACCGCCGATATGGCCACACGACGCAGCTTAGTTTTTTCCAGTGGCGTGCCTACGTGGAAGCAGAGGAGGAAGAAGCATGAGGCGGGCGGTGTGTTCGGGCAGCTTTGACCCGGTGACGCTGGGGCATGTGGATGTCTTTGAGCGGGCGAGCCGCATGTTTGATGAACTCATCATCTGCGTGTTCCGCAATATTGAAAAGCAGGGCTTTTTTTCTGTCGATGAGCGGGTAAGGCTCATTGAAGAAGCTGTGGCCCATTTGCCCAATGTCCGGGTAATGGCGTTTTCGAGCCTGATTACCGATTTTATGGCGCAGCAGGATGCCAAAATCATCGTGCGGGGCGT
>CADAAS010000043.1:0-21951 GCA_902785885.1 Pseudoselenomonas ruminantium | reverse complement strand
AATGAAGCTTATATGATTAAGCACTTGAATCCTGAAATTGATACCGTGTTTTTATTGACCCGACCGGATTTGTCTTATGTAAGCTCATCCGGCGTGCGGGAGGTATATCGTTTTGGGGGCAGTGTAAGTGGATTGGTGCCTGCCTGTGTAGAACAGGCAATGAAAAATAAAATGAGCAGTGCAGATAGGGAAAGGATGTAGCAAATATGTCGTCGGTACGCGAAACCTTGGATAAAATTGAAAATATGGTCGTGGGAGCTTCCCGTGTGCCATTCACGGAGAAAACCCTCATTAATGATAATGAGCTGGTGCATTATGTGGAAGAATTGCGCAATGACTTGCCTAAGGCATTGAACCGGGCGGATGAAATCGTGCGTGATCGGGATAGGATTATTAAGGAGGCTGAGGCAGAAGCCGAGGACATCAAGCGTAAGGCCCGGGAATATGCGGAGGGCATTACGAATGAAAATGAATTGGTAAAACAGGCAAAGGAACAGGCCAAGGCCATTGTTCAGCAGGCACAGGAACAGGAAAAGGAAATCATGGAGCGCACGCAGGCCAATGCCATCCAGCTCCAAAATAATGCCGATGCCTATGCCAACCAGGTTTTTGACCAACTGATTGGCCATGTGAATGGCACATTCCAGGGGGTCCGTCAGGCGGAAGCCGGCCTGCAGCAGGCACTCAATGTCCTCCAGCAGGCTAAGATGCAGATGAACCAGCAGGCCGCCCGCCAGCAGGAACAGCAGCAACAGCTTGCTCCTGCACAGGGTGAATAATTTGAGCATAACAGACAAGCTGCTACAGCAAGATGGTTGTAGCAGCTTGTTTTATTTTGCAGGAATTATTTTTGGGGGAGCGAATAATCCCAATAGAAGAACTGTTTAGAGGAAGAAATGTATGGCGTAAAGGAGGTTTGTCAAGTGGACACAAGACAATCTGAAGCGGCAGCCGTCAAGGCAGCAGAAGAAGCCTTTGACCGCAAGCGACGCACGATTGGGCTTTTTGGCGCACCGATATTGGCCTTATTGGTCTTTATGACGCCCATTGACGGCGTGACCTTGGAAGCGCACAAACTGCTGGCGATTATGGTACTGGTAGCTCTTTGGTGGATCACAGAGCCTGTACCGATTCCGGTTACTTCGCTTATCGGGCCGACGCTTGCGGTTATCACGGGCGTAGTACCTGTGGGCACAGCGTTTGCGGCTTTTGCCAATTCGATGATTTTCCTGTTCATGGGCGGCTTTATTCTGGCCAAGGCCATGATGACCCACGGTTTGGATAAGCGCTTTGCCTATTGGCTGCTCTCACGCGAGTGGGTTGGTTCCAATCCCAAGCGAATCTTTTTGGCGGTAGGCCTTGCGGCAGCCCTTTGTTCCGGCTGGGTCAGCAACACGGCCACCGCGGCCATGATGTTTCCCATCTGTCTGGGGCTCTTAACGTCTATTAAAGAAATGTTTGCGGCCAATGGGCGGGAGATTCACCTGCACGAATATAAGTACGCAACTGGACTTATGCTGATGACGGCGTATTCCTGCTCCATCGGTGGTGTACTTACGCCTATCGGCACGCCGCCGAACCTCATCATGCTGGGCTTTTTGGATACCATGTGTGATATTCATGTGTCGTTTTTCCAGTGGATGACCTGGGGCTTTATTGCGATGGTGGTTTATTTCGGCATCGCCTATGTGGTGTTATCGCATATGTTCCCTGCGGATGTAAATCGCATTGCCGGTGCAGATGTGTTCATCAAGACAAAATTGGAGGAATTGGGCGGCTGGACCCGTGCCCAGAAAAATACGCTGGTCGCGTTTATCGTTGCGGTTACCCTTTGGGTATTGCCCGGCTTTTTGTCGATTGCCTTTGGCAGTACAGACCCGCTGCTCAAGATGTATAACCGCTTGTTCCCGGAAGCCATTGCGGCTATGGCCGGTGCCTTGCTGCTCTTTATCATGCCGGTGAATTTCAAGGAACGCCAGTTCACGCTGAAATGGTCGGAGGCCATGCAGGGGATTGAGTGGGGCACGCTGATTCTTTTTGGCGGTGGCCTGGCTATGGGCGGCATGATGTATAAGACCGGTCTTTCGCAGTGGGTAGGCGATTTAATCGTCGGCTCGATGGGCGGTGCCCCCTCGGAAATCGCGATGGTGGCGATTTTCTCCGTTATGGCGCTTTTGCTCTCGGAACTCACGAGCCATACGGCGGCTACGAATATGATTGGGCCGCTGGCCATTACGGCAGCGATTTCGGCAGGTATCAGCCCGGTGCCGGTATCGGTCGGCATTGCGCTTTCGGCATCCTTGGGCTTTATGCTGCCGGTATCCACGCCGCCGAATGCGATTGTCTATGCTTCCGGTTACATTCCCATCACCAAGATGATTAAGACGGGGGTATATATTGACTTTATTGGCATTGCCTGTGTGACGATTCCTCTGGCAATTTATTTTGTCAACTGGATTACGGGCATGTGAGGAGGATTGACCATGCAGAATCAGACGCTTACCGAAAGTCTGGCAGCTTTCGACCCGGAAATATATGGACTGTTGCAGGAAGAAATACAGAAACAGCGTTTTACGTTGTCACTTTTGCCGACATCGAATGCGGTGTCGCCGTTTAGTGCCTATTTGAAAGGCAGTATTTTTGGCAATGGGCATTTAGACCATCATGCGGTGCAGAGTCATTTGAAATTGGAGGATATTGCCGCCAAGCGGGCGGAAAAACTCTTTGGCGCTGCCCATGCGATTGTGCGCATTGCCGATATTGCCGCCGCTTCGCGCGTGGTATTTCAGGCTTTGGCTGCGACAGGCGATACCATCCTTTCGTTCAATCGCCGGAAGTCCGAGCATTGCACAGGGGAACGCCTGCAATACGAATTTGTTTCGTTCAGCATTGAGCCGGAAACGGAACAGATTGATTTGGACAGGGTGGCCAAGCTGGCCAAGGCGCGCAAGCCCCGGTTAATCATCTATTCACCGGTAAATTATCCGCGCCATATTGATTATGCTAAGCTCAAGGAGATTGCCAAAGACGCAGGGGCATATCTTTGGGTGGATATCGGCCAGAATGCGGGGGCGGTAGCCGCTGGCTGCGCACCCTCGCCGGTGCCCTATGCGGATGTCGTGACTCTGCCCACAGGGGATTCCCTGCATGGCCCACAAAGTGCGGTTATCCTGACGACGGCGGAATTGGCAAAAAAAATGGATAATGCCGTATTAAATACGGGGCATTCCATGGTCAAGAAAAATGTGCTCGCCGCCTTGGCAACGACTTTTTTGGAGGCAGGCAGCAGCGCCTTTAAGGCTTACTGTGAGCAGGTATTGAAAAATACCAAGGCACTGGAAAAAGGCCTGCATGATGCGGGGATAAAGACGCTTTGTGGAAGTTCTGAGAGCCATCTGGTGCTGGCAGAATTGCCGGACGGCTGTGAGCCGGATGAAATGGCGGTAAAATTGCGGGATGCAGGTTTCCTCGTGAAGGGGGATAGGATGCTGACTTCCGATGAAAGCAAGACCTTCCCCATTCTGCGCCTGTCGGCGTTAGACCCTACGACAAGGGCACTCAAGGAAACATCCCTGCAGACAATCGGGCATTTATTGGGGGAATTTATCCAAACGCATGGTTGTGAAAAGGCACAGGATAAGGCCAGGACGCAGATTCGGGCCATCCTGATGGATAAGCCGCTGTTCTCCGATGAATGGCTGTCAAACGATATTCACCTTACACCGGGCTATGGGCAAAAAGACTTGAATATGGCACAGGAAATAGAGGCGGAAAAGCGGGAAGTACGGGCTGAGCGGATGTGGAGTTTTTGGGATAATTGATGTCAGTGGATTTTGGCCCTCCTTTTTGGGGAGGGCTTTTGCTTTGTTTGTCGAAGATATTATTTGACTTGTAGTATACTCCAGCTAGTATAATATATAAGAATTGAGGTGACAGCGTGAAGAAAGCAGATATTGCAAAACTTTTACAGGCTTATAAGGATGGTACTATGTCGGAAGAAGAAGCGGTGGACAAAATTGCCGAAACGCCCTTTGAGGAGATGCAGTTTGCCGCCATTGACCATCATCGGGAACTGCGGCAGGGCATGCCGGAGGTGATTTACGCTGCGGGCAAGACCCCGGAACAGGTACGGGATATTTTTTATTCCCTGTATACGCACAGCCAGGGCAATATTTTGGCCACCAGGGCAAGGCGGGAGCACTATGAAAAGGTGCTGGAAAAAGTGCCCGAAGCAGAATATGATGAAATGGCTCGGGCTGTTTATCTTGACCGGGATACGTCCAAGGTGAGGGATGAGCAGCATCAAATCCTGATTTTGACGGCGGGAACCAGCGATATTCCTGTGGCCGAGGAAGCACGGCTGACGACTTATCTCTTTGGCAATAGTGTCAAGACGCATTATGACTGCGGCGTGGCGGGGATACATCGGCTCTTTGCTCATATGTCGGATATTGAGCAGGCAAATGTCATTATCGTCATTGCGGGCATGGAAGGTGCGCTGGCCAGCGTAGTGGGCGGCTTAACGGATAAGCCAGTCATCGCTGTGCCGACCAGTGTGGGCTATGGTGCTTCCTTCAATGGTGTAGCGGCCCTGCTTTCCATGCTGAATAGCTGTGCTACGGGCGTATCCGTAGTAAATATTGACAATGGTTTTGGCGCTGGTGCTTTGGCCAGCAAGATTAATAAATTGAGGTGACGGAATGCGCGCGCTATATTTGGACTGTTTTGCCGGCATCAGCGGCAATATGTTTTTGGGAGCAATGCTGCAGGCTGGTGTGCCTGTGGCGTATCTGGAAAAGGAATTAAACAAGCTGCCTATGGCGGATGAATTTGCGCTGGACGTAAGGGAGACGCAGCGCAAGGGCATACATTCCCTTTATGTGGAGGTAAATCTGCTGGCGCATGGCGAAAAACATCATGAACATCATGAGCATCATGATGAAGAACATCATCATGCACATCGCAGCATGAAGGATATCCGCGAACTGATTGAAAAATCTTCATTAAATATGGCGGTGAAACAGCAGGCACTGGCCATCTTTATGGAAATTGCCCAAGCTGAGGGCAAGGTGCATGGCAAAACGGCAGAGGAAGTATCCTTCCATGAAGTGGGGGCCGTGGATTCCATTGTCGATATCGTGGGCGCGGCTATCTGCCTGGATTATTTGGAAATCGAGCGCATATTTGTTTCGGATTTGACAGTGGGCAATGGTTTTGTAAAATGTGCACATGGTATGCTGCCTGTTCCGGCTCCGGCGGTGGCGGAACTGTTAATCGGCTGGCAGACCGAGCGCGGCACAGAGCAAAAAGAGCTGGTGACGCCTACCGGTGCGGGCATTGTGCGTGCTTTGGGCATTTATAGCGAAAGCCTGCCCAAAGGCTTTGTGACGGAGTGCATCGGCTATGGTGCCGGCAGCCATGAACTATCCATTCCCAATGTACTGCGGGCTTACTTAGGGGAATACAATGGCACTGCGGAGAGCAAGCTGTCCATTATTGAAGCCAATATTGACGATATGAACCCGCAGGTTTACGGTTATCTCTATGAAAAACTGCTGGCGGCAGGTGCCTTGGATGTTTGGACAACGCCTATCTTTATGAAGAAGAATCGTCCGGCACAGATGCTTTCGGTGTTGGTGGACGAGGAAAAGAAGAATGCCTGCGTGGGCATTATTTTTGCAGAAACCACCAGCATTGGCCTGCGGATTATGCCTGTAGGAGAGCGGCTGGAAGCAGCCCGCCATATCGCCAAGGTGGAGACCAAGTACGGCATGGTCAATTGCAAGGTCAGTGCCTGGGAAGGGAAACTCTGTCAAGTATCGCCGGAGTATGAGGATTGCAAGAAATTGGCGGCCGAGCAGAATGTCCCATTGAAGGTTGTGCAGCAGGAGGCACTCAGGGTGCTCAATGAACGGCTTGGCGTTTAGTTTTACATCTATATGCTAAGGCGCCCGGTGACGGCTAATACTTTTCCTCTGCTTAGACAGGCTTGTCAAACGCGACGGAAAAGCATTAGCCGTCACCGGGCTTAGTACCATACAGTACGCCATTTAGGTTCCGTGGGGGGATTGTATCAGGCCCTCCCCGTCCGCCGTCCTTATTGCTCAAACTTGTCTTGTGTCGAGAACTGAACATGTTGACAAATGCAAGCCATCCCGCTACAATCAATGTATCATTGTTATGGATTGTAACGGGAGGTTTTATTGATGAAGATTGCAATGGCTAATGACCATGCCGGTACGCGGCTCAAAGAGGAAATCAAGAAGTATCTGGAAAGTGAAGGACATGAGGTAAGGGATTTCGGCACTTATGATGAGGAATCCTGCGACCTGTCGGATTTTGTGCTGCCGGCGGCGACATCTGTGGCCAAGGGCGAATGTGAGCGCGGTATTTTTGTCGACGGCGTAGGCTATGGCAGTGCCATGATTGCCAACAAGCTGCGCGGCATCTTTGCCGTTGTCTGCCAGGACCCGTTCTGTGCGGCATTGGCGCGCCAGCATAATGACTCCAATGTGCTGTGCCTGGGCGGCAAGATTATCGGCGGCGCTATCGCCATGGAAACAGTGAAGACCTGGATGCATACCGACCCGCTGACGGCCGAAAAATATGTGCGCCGCGTGGAAAAGGTCAAGAAGATTGATGCTGAGCATACGGTAGCTGTCAAGTAAACAGCGTGAAAATTTGTTGAAGCTTCATGCGAAAGATAGCGATTAGAATGCGATAAACTATTCAAAACGGATGATGTCCGTTCAAAGAGCATGGTAATTAGAGAATTAGAATAGGTAGGGAAGTAGTTACATGAAAAAAATTATTCTTGGCTTGTTAGTTAGTATGTTATGGTTAGTATCGCCCAATAATGTAATGGCGGCGGATTATTGGGTTTATTCGGAATCATCTGCTGGGTCTACATTTAATTATTATGTGGTAACAGAGTCTCTTGAGGCAGTAAAGGGGGCATATCATATTGATGTCAAAGAAGTCGGTCCCAGTGGAAAGCCATATAAATATACCTTGGGTGTTTATGGCGGCGGAATTGGTACCGTTGTTTACTATAGGGCAGATGTGAAACCTATTAGATCTGCTAAATCCAATGGGCATGATTTACCATATGCTGTTTGGAAATATGTAACTACGCATGACAAAGGATTATATTGATAATCCGCTTATTATATACCACGGCGAAAAGAGTCTGCGCGGCAAAAGAAAAGCTGTGCAATCAGGAAATGACGAAATCCTGAAGAACTGAAAATAAAATTTGAACCTGGCCGGTGCTGGCCAGGTTCTTTTCGTATATGGGATACAACGGATGTTTTTTGTTTACGCAGGAAATTTAGTTGCTATATTTGGCAGATAATGAAGTGCGCAGCAGTTTTGCAAACTGACGTGCACCTTCCATATTGGGATGAACACCATCCTTAAACCACTCTGGATGATTAGAAGCCAATGAGTACCAGTCAATTATGGTGATATTGGGACGAGTTTTCGAGAGTTCCCAAATGTAGCTATTATTCATTTTCATCCATTGAGAATAGGAACAATAGGTGGTAACCCAAAATATCTGTCTTTCAGTACCAAGCAGCTTTAAAAGCTTTTGTGTGCCGCTGGCATAGGGTTCATGCTTCAGCAGTGGTCCATTGGTTCCAAGTTCAATGATTACCACATCGCTGAGCTTGCCTTCTGCTTGAAGTTTCTTCGCAGCATCATAGCCACCACAAACATCGCGAGAGCCTTTTGCATCAATGTAAGCATTAGGGAGCTGGGAAAGGATAATACCTTTGTTTCCACTCATAATGGAATCACCAATCATGGTCACGCCCTCACCAGTTGCATAATTTAAGTGTTTTTCATTTGCGTATACGTTCTGGGCTGGGGGGAAACATGATATGGCCAGGCCAAAAATGATAGAAAACATGAACATAAAAAATCTTTGTTTGTGCATAATTATAATCTCCTTTGTCAAAAATATTAATATTACCATTCGTTTGTTAATGGACGGTCAACTTATTTTTCAGTGTTTCGTGTATAAGTTTCGCATATTGGCTAGCCCCTTCTATATTGGGGTGAGTTCCGTCGGAATGCAGCCAATCGGGATGACCCTTGGCTAGAGGATACCAATCAATAACATGGAAATTGGGACGTGATTTCTCCAATTCGGCCAAATATTGATTGTTCATTTTCATCCACTGTGAGTATGAACAATAGGTGGTAATCCAAAATATCTGCCTTTCCGTACCAAGTATATTCAAAAGGTTTTGCATACCACTGGCGTAAGGCTCGTGCTTTAAAAGCGGACCATTTGTGCCGAGGGCCACAACGACAACATTGCCCAGTTTATTTTCTTGTGCAAGTTTCTGGGCTGTTTCAAAGCCGCCGCAAACATCACGACACGATAATGCATCGATATAGGCTTCGGGCATAAGCTTTGCAATGGAAGAACTAGCACCAACCATAACAGAATCACCAATCATGGTGACGCCAGCGCCACGTAGTTGTGCTGCTAAACGTTCCTGCTCATTTTTAATTTTGGTAGCTTGTTCGGCTTCCTTGATTGCACGCGCTCGCTCAATCTCGGCTTGCGCTTTTTCAAGTTCTGCTTGCTTTTGTTCCAGTTCCATCTTCAATTTATATCCAGGCTTATGTTCTGGATTAAAATCAGAGGCGAGAACATCTCTCATTCCAAAACAGATAATTACAGCGCTGGCGATAGCCATTAGCACTATTGTATAGCGCTGTGAACGTAATACCCAACCTTCGTTATGGATGTTCAACTTAGGATGGCGGACAAAATCCAGTATTGCTTGCGAATAGGCAGATAATGCTAAAATCATTAAGATGGCTAGAACAGACCCTTGGATAGTTTCATCCCATCCTTGTCGTTGGAATAGAAAAAGAACTGGATACTGCCAAAGAAAAATTTCATAACTGTGCCCGCCAATCCATTTTAATGTAGAAGATTCCAGCCGGTTGCCTAATATAGGATCGTCAATCACGGTGAAAAGAATCATGCAAAAAATCAGGGTCAATAATTGCATGCCACCAGTGTAGAGAAATAAATTCTGGCCATTTAGCATGAGCGTGGCTGCTAGCACTGGGATAAGCAAAATGCCAAGCAATATGTCGTAACGTATGTTAAGCAGCTTTTGGCATGAAACACTTTCTCGGTGTTCTGCAAACCAAAGCCCCATCGCACCACCAAATAGGCAGGAAAATATTCTTGTATCAGTGCCGTAATATAATCGGCTTATTTCAACGCCTTGAAGTGCCATGGTTGCCAGCATCGATGCTGAAATTAAGCCAGCAAGAATCAGCAGCTTGATTTTTTGGTGCTTTAGCAGCATACATAAGCCAAAGAGTAGTGGCCACAACATAATATACTCGATTTCTACACCTAGAAACCACATATGTGTAAATGGAGAGGCATTGACTACACGCGCAAAATAGTCGGCATTCATAGCTAATTGCCACCAATTGTTGAAGCCAAGACAAATGGAAACAATTTCCTTGCCGCTATCCTCTAATACATTAGGCAGCAAAAAATGGTACACGCCAACAGTCGTCAATATGACGAGTAGCAATGAAGGATATAATCGTTTTAACCGTTTTAGAAAATAGTGGCCAATACTGAATTTTTCTGCCAGGTAATCATATGAGCTGCTATACGCTAAAAGAAAGCCTGTGATAACAAGAAAAAGGCATACGCCAATGTATCCGCCTACATAGGTATCAGGAAAAACATGAAACAGCGTTATAATTGTAATTGCTAATGCGCGCAAGGCATCAAGCCCAGCTATATATCTTGTCTTGGGACTGAACCCCTCCTTATCATTAGAATGCGTGATACATTCAGGCAAATTAGACAAATCAACATCAACACCTTTAAATATATTTTTCATGGAATCATCCTTCAAGCTATTATAGCATTTTGAGATGCAGGTGTATAGGGTAAAATGGAGATAGCGGCTCGAACTGACGCGTCCCCAGTTTTCCTTCTATATAATATGGTGCTATAATACAGGCAGGATGATGGGACCATCTTTTACGCTGAGAAAGGCGGTAGGTGAAAGATGGCAGCAGGAAAAAATTGGCCCCATTGGACCCCAAAATAATTTCGATGGACAGAAAAGCGTTCAAATCCACCGTACAAGGACGGAATTGTGTTGAAACAGGTTACAATTTATGCTAAAATGCCCAATATAGACCCCAAAATGACGATTTTCTTTGACAAACGGGGGAGCAGCTGTTAAAATAGTTCGAGGTTGATGCTGAAATGATGAATATTAATATTGCTGAATTACAAACTGATTTAGGCAGGGAGTTGCCCTTTTCTTTTGCGGTGACAGCGGCTGCGCTGGATGCCCTGAGTGATGACTATGAGTTCCAGGACCCCATAAAGGTCACGGGAACGGTAGTTTACACGGGGATGCGCTGGCGCGTCAGCGGCAAGATTGAAGTGGCCAAGGCTTTCGTTTGCAATCGCTGCCTTGCCGACTGCCGCGAGGAACAGGTACATGAGTTTTCCGAGGACTTCACCCGTGATGAGGGTGAGGACGATTCGGTAAATGCCTTTAGTGGAGATTTGCTGGATATTGAAGACATGGTGCGTGATACCCTGCTGGCGGCCCAGTCCCTCAGTAATATATGCAAGCCCGATTGCAAGGGGCTTTGTCCAAAGTGTGGGCATAACTTAAATGAAGGCGATTGCGGCTGTGACCGTTTCGTGCCTGACCCGCGCATGGCAGCATTACAGCAGTTATTGAACAAAGACTAAGAAAAATGGTTTCAAGGAGGTGTATCCGAAATGGCAGTTCCAAAGAGAAAAATGTCCAAGGCTCGTCGCGATAGCCGTCGTGCTAACTGGAAACTGGAGGCTCCGGGCTTCGTTGCATGCCCGCAGTGCCATGAACCGAAGATGCCCCATCACGTATGCCCGGAATGCGGCTACTATGATGGCAAAGAAGTTGTGGCAGCAGCTGAATAAGCGAAAAAGAAATAAGCAGGACGAGGCTTGTCCTGCTTATTTTATTTGCCTGCCGTGAATTTATCGAAATAAATGTCATTTGTCTCTTGCATTTTTAGTACATAAACTTTATAATAGGCAATGTTATGAGATTGTAATAGCAGGTACTAAATTTGAAAGGAGGTGTACGAATGGCAAGAGTGAAGAAAAAGATTCGTCAGGAACAGCTGATTGAAAAGGTGAAAAGCAAGCCCTAGACCATTCGCCTAGACCGTTTGGAACTGGGAATTCCGGAACTGCGGGGACGCATACGGAAAATGGCAGAAAATGCCCAGAACAAGGTCAAGGCGATACAGAGCAACGAAGTGGTCGGGGAGCTTATTGATTTGGAACTTGGCCGTTCGGGCATTTCCTTGCTGAAGATAACGGAGGACATGGTCTTTGGCAAGACCCAGATTGCCAAGGGTCATTTCATGTTCTCGCAAGCTGATTCGCTGGCCATGGCGATTGTGGATGCGCCGATGGCGGTAACCGGCGTGGCCAATGTGAAGTACAAGGTGCCTGTGCATGTGGGCGAGAAGCTGATTGCCAAGGCGGAAATCGTCAAGGTGCGCGGCAATAAATATTTTATATGGGTCAAGACCCATAATGAGACCCAAGAAGTTTTCCGGGCGAAATTCATCGTGGTTTCGTGGGGAGAAAAGTAAGGGGGAAATAGATTCGTGAAAATTGCAGTTGATGCAATGGGGGGCGACTTTGCTCCGGAACAGATTGTATTCGGTGCCGTGCGTGCGGCCAAGAAATACGGCTGTGAAATCGTGCTGGTTGGTGATGAAGCAAAAATCCGCGAGGTATTGAAGCGGGAAACGGGCTGGGAAAAGCTCGGCATTACGATTCATCATACGACGCAGGTTATTGAAATGGACGAACATCCGGCCGATGCAGTTCGCTCGAAAAAAGATTCTTCTGTCGTCGTGGCCACAAAGCTGGTAAAAGATGGTGTGTGCGATGCGGTTCTTTCTGCAGGCAGCACTGGGGCAGCTGTTACGGCTGCGCAGCTGATCTTGAAGCGCATCAAGGGCATTGGCCGTCCGACCATCGCGACGCCGATTCCGACGACCAAGGGCGTAACGCTCATGCTCGATTCCGGCGCCAATGTGGATTCCAAGCCCATTCATTTGGTACAGAGCGGCATGATGGGTTCCATTTATGCTGAATATGTATTCGGGATAAAAAATCCACGGGTGGGGCTGTTAAATATAGGCGAGGAAGAAACCAAGGGCAATGAACAGGCCCGTGAGACCTATCCTTTGCTGAAAGAACTGCGCAGCATTAACTTCTGCGGCAATGCAGAAGGCCGGGATATTCCCAAGGGAAATTTTGATGTTGTAATTTGTGATGGATTTGTCGGCAATGTTGTGTTAAAATTTGCAGAGGGCTTAGCAAAGACCATCATGAAGCTGATAAAAGAAGCCATCAAGGATGGCGGGATTTTAGCAAAGCTTGGCGCACTGCTCTTGATGCCTACGCTCAAGAAGCTGGGCAAGCGGCTGGATGCCTCTGAGTATGGCGGCGCACCGCTTTTGGGGGTCAATGGTGTGTGTATCATCAGTCATGGTTCGTCAAATGCCAAGTCCATTTGCAGTGCTATCGGAGTAGCTAACGATTATGTAAACGGCAAGGTGCTGGAACATATTCGGGAAACTTTGGAGCAGGAAGAAGTATTAATGAAAGAGTCTTAATCACTGGCATGGAAAATCCAGCGTAGAAAAGGCTAAGGAGGACGTATTTAATGTTTGAAAACAATGCAATCTGTAAGTTACTGAACATAAAGTACCCGATTTTCCAAGGCGGCATGGCCTGGATTGGTACAGCAGAACTGGCTTCGGCTGTGTCCAATGCCGGTGGTCTGGGCATTATTGGTGCCGGCCACATGCCGCCTGATATTTTGCGGGCAGAGATTCAGAAGTGCAAGGGCTGGACGGACAAACCCTTCGGCGTGAACATCATGCTGATGAGCCCCTTCGTTAAGGAAGTCATGCAGGTTGTTATCGATGAAAAAGTTCCAGTAATCACGACTGGTGCAGGCAACCCCGGCGAATACATGCCGGCCCTCAAGGAAATCGGTACCAAGGTTATTCCGGTTGTAGCATCTGTTGCCCTGGCTAAGCGCCTTGTTCGCGCTGGTGCAGATGCCGTTATCGCTGAAGGTACGGAATCCGGCGGACATATCGGTGAAATCACGACGATGGCCCTGTTGCCGCAGGTTGTGGATGCTGTTGATGTACCGGTAATTGGTGCCGGCGGTATCGGTGATTCCCGTGGCATGATGGCAGCTTTTGCGCTCGGCGCACAGGCTGTGCAGATGGGCTCCCGCTTTGTACTCAGCGAAGAGTGCATTGCCCATGAAAATTACAAGAAACTGGTGCTGAAAGCCAAGGATCGTTCCACGGTGGTTACGGGCAGAAGCCTTGGCCATCCGGCACGCATCATTGCCAACAAACTCTCCCGCAAGTACGAGGAGATGGAGGCAGCCGGTGCATCTGCTGAAGAACTGGAAAAGTTGGGCGCAGGCACGCTGCACCTCGCTACGCACAAAGGTGATGTGGAAAATGGTTCCGTCATGATTGGCGAGATTTCCGGTATGCTCAGCGATATTAAGCCAGTAAAACAGATTATTGAAGACATTGTTGGCGGTTTGCCAAATGTTATAGATGCTATTCAGGGGAATTGCAAGTAATTGGGGGTTATAGTCTTGAATAAATTAGCATTTGTATTCCCTGGTCAGGGTGCTCAGGCCGTAGGCATGGGCAAGGACTTCTGTGAGCAGTATGAAGTAGCGAAGAAGCTCTTTAAGGAAGCGGACGAAGCACTGGGGTATTCCATCAAGGATATGTGCTTTGAAGGCCCCGCTGAAGATTTGAAGCTGACGGCGAATACGCAGCCGGCAATCCTCACCATGAGCGTAATTGCCAATGAAATCCTGAAGGAACACGGCATTCAGCCGGATGTTGTTGGCGGCCACAGCCTGGGCGAATATTCCGCTCTCGTTGCTGCTGACGTCATGAACTTCCAGGATGCAGTGCTGCTCGTGCATAAGCGCGGTCAGTTCATGCAGGAAGCTGTACCTGTCGGTCAGGGCGGCATGGCAGCAATCATCGGCCTTTCCGATGAAGTCATCGTAGACGCCTGCGCCAAGGCTACGGAAAAGGCTGGCGAAGTGCAGGCGGTTAACTTCAACTGCCCCGGCCAGACGGTTATCGCCGGTACGACGGCTGGTGTGGAAGCTGCTGTGGAAATGCTCAAGGAAGCTGGTGCCAAGAAGGCTGTTATCCTGCCGGTATCCGCTCCGTTCCATTCCACGCTGATGAAGCCGGCAGCTGTGAAGCTGGCAGCAGAACTCGACAAGGTGGACATCCGCGATGCCAAGATTCCGGTGGTTTCCAACTACACGGGCAAGCTCGAAGAAAGTGCTGCTGACATCAAGGCTAACCTTGTGGCACAGGCAGACCATCCGGTTAAGTGGATTGACTGCGTGAAGACCATGCAGGAATTCGGCGCAGACACCTTTGTGGAAGCTGGCCCGGGCAAGACGCTCTGCGGCTTCAACCGTCGTATCGACAAGAGCCTTACCAGCATGAACGTCGAAAATATCGAATCCCTGCAAAAAACTCTTGACTATTTCAAGGAGGTTCGCTAATATGCTTTTAGACGGAAAAGTTGCCCTCGTTACGGGTGCTTCCCGAGGCATTGGCCGGGCCATTGCCTTGAAGCTGGCCGCTGAAGGCGCCAAGGTTGCCATCAACTATGCAGGCAACACGGTCAAGGCTGAAGAAGTCAAGGCTGAGATTGAGAAGAATGGCGGGCAGGCCATTCTCGTACAGGCTGATGTGGCAGACAGTGCCGCTGTTGAAGCCATGGTGAACACCACGGTTGAGGCTTTCGGCCAGATTGATATTTTGGTCAACAATGCCGGTATCACGCGTGATGGCCTGATGATGCGCATGAAGGATGAGGATTTCGACGCAGTAATCAATACGAACCTCAAGGGCGTGTTCTACTGCACGAAGCTTGTTTCCAAGCTCATGATGAAGAAGCGCAGCGGCCGTATCATCAATATGGCTTCTGTCGTTGGCCTCATGGGTAACGCAGGCCAGACCAACTACGCAGCTGCCAAGGCTGGCGTAATTGGGTTCTCCAAATCCGCAGCTAAGGAATTGGCGGCTCGCGGCATTACGGTGAACATGGTAGCACCGGGCTTTATTGACACGGACATGACGGCAGCCATGACGGACAAGGCAAGGGAAATGACGCTTACGGGGATTCCCTTGAACCGCATGGGTACGCCGGAAGATGTGGCTAATGCCGTAGCTTTCCTGGTATCGGATAATGCATCCTATATCACGGGTCAGGTCATCAATGTAGACGGTGGCATGGTTATGTGATATAACTATATATGGACATCAATTTAAGGAGGTGAAACTTCATGACTTTTGATAAAGTAAGAGATATCGTTGTTGAGCAGTTAGGTGTTGAGGCTGACGAGGTTGCCCTCGAGTCCACTTTCATCGATGACCTGGGAGCTGACTCCCTGGATATTGTTGAGCTGATCATGGCTTTCGAAGAAGAATTCAACATTGAAATTCCGGACGAAGCTGCTGAGAAGATCAAGAGCGTTCAGGACGTAGTTACCTACATAGACCAGAACAAATAAGTTTGAGCGTCTTACCTTTAGAAAATCCCGTGAAACTTGTTTCGCGGGATTTTTCAAGGTAGGATTGATTGGAGGAGTAACATTGAAACTTCCAGAGCTGAAAATAGGCAATAAAGTCGCCCGCGTTCCCATTCAACAGGGCGGTATGGCGATTCGCTTGTCCACAGCCCGTCTGGCGGCAGCAGTTGCCAATGAAGGCGGTATCGGCCTCATTGCGGCATCGGGCATGAGCCATGACGAACTGCGGTATGAAATCCGGCTCGCACGTTCGCTTACGTCTGGTATCATCGGTATCAATATCATGGTAGCAGCTAACGACTTTGCCGAAGTGGTGAAGGTGGCTATTGATGAAGGCATTGACCTTGTGGTAGCCGGGGCTGGTTTTTCCCGTGATATGTTTGCACTGGGGAAGGAATCCGGAACGCCGATTGTTCCTATCGTTTCTTCCGTTAAATTAGCTAAAATTTCAGAGCGTCTTGGCGCAACAGCTATCGTGCTGGAAGGCAAGGAAGCTGGCGGCCATCTGGGAACCGATACGTCGGTGCGTGACCTCATCGCTGATGTCAGCTCCGCAGTAAAGATTCCGGTGATTGCAGCCGGTGGTGCACTTCATGGCCAGGACATCGTTGATTTTATAAAGCTGGGCGCTGCAGGCGTTCAGATGGGTTCCCGGTTCGCAGCCTGCGAGGAGAGCAATGCGGCACCGGCCCTCAAAGAATATTATCTGAAATCCAAACCGGAGGATATTGTGGTCATCCATAGCCCTGTCGGCCTGCCTGGCCGTGCCGTGCGCACGCCGTTCTCGGCAAGGGTCATGGAAGGGCCTGTGCCTCCGACGCAGTGTGATGCCTGCCTGAAGGCGTGCAAGCACAATTTCTGCATCATTCGTGCGCTGACTCGTGCGCAGCAGGGTGATGTGGAAACAGGCCTGGTCTTTACGGGTGAATATATGCCCCGCATTGACAAGATTATGACCGCACATGAGATTTTTGAGCAGCTTATCGCGGAAGCTGAGGCTGCTGACTAAAAAATTTGAGAACATCACTACTTAGTAGATGAGAGGAGTTATTCATTTTGAGTAATCGCGTAGTTATCACTGGTGTAGGTGCCATTACCCCTATCGGTACGGGCAAGGATGAATTCTGGAAAGGCCTGATGGAAGGCCGCAACGGCATTGACAAGATCAGCCGTTTTGATGCAAGTGAATTCACGGCACAGATTGCCGGTGAGGTTAAGGATTTTGACCCGACCCAGTACATCGACAAGAAAGAATCCAAGCGCATGGATCGTTACACGCAGTTTGCTGTAGCAGCTGCAGATTTGGCCATCAAAGATGCTGGCCTGGACCTCGAAAAGGAAAACCTGGACCGCGTTGGTACCTTCATCGGTACGGGCATCGGTGGCATCGAAACCATGCACAGCCAGTACGAGAAGTTCTTTGCCAAAGGACCTTCCCGCATCAGCCCGTTCTTCGTGCCCATGATGATTGCGAACATGGCTGCCGGCCAGGTGGCTATCACCTACAAGCTCCATGGCCCGTCCAGCTGCACGGTTACGGCCTGTGCTACGGGTTCCAACTGCATCGGTGATGCTTTCCGCGTGATTCAGCGCGGTGACGCAGATGTGATGGTAGCCGGTGGTACGGAAGCTGCTGTTTCTGAAGCTGCTGTAGCAGGTTTTGCGGCAATGAAGGCTCTCTGCATGGATCACAACGATGACCCGCAGCATGCATCCCGTCCGTTCGACAAGAACCGCAGCGGTTTCGTTATGGGCGAAGGCGCTGGCCTTGTAATCCTCGAAAGCCTCGACCATGCAAAAGCTCGTGGCGCACATATCTACGCTGAAGTAGTGGGCTATGGCGCTAACTCCGATGCTTACCACATGACGAGCCCGGCACCTCATGGTGAATTCCAGGCAAAATGCATGCAGCTGGCTCTCGACGATGCCGGCATGAAGGCTGAGGAAGTGGACTATGTCAATGCACATGGTACGTCCACGCACCTCAACGACCAGGGCGAAACCGAAGCCATCAAGGCTGTATGGGGCGAAGCAGCAAAGAACGTTTCCGTTTCCTCCATCAAGTCCATGACGGGCCATATGCTCGGTGCTGCTGGTGGCGTTGAAGCAATCGCCACGGCTATGGCGATCGAAAACGATATGCTCCCGCCGACCATCAACTACGAAACTCCGGACGAAGGACTCGACCTCGACTATGTGCCCAACAAGGCAAAAGCCAAGACGGTTCGTGCCGCTATGTCCAACTCCTTCGGCTTCGGCGGCCACAATGCCTGCCTGCTGCTGAAGAAGTACGCTGAATAAGAGGATAACGGGCGATGGGAGATACACTAACGGCTAAACGCAAGGGAGAGCTTTTGGAGCTTTCGGCACGTTTGGGGGTGGAGTTTAAGGACTTAACCCTGCTGCACAAGGCGCTGATTCATTCGTCCTATGCCAATGAAGCCAAGGAAAAAAACATCGTCCATAATGAACGTCTCGAATTTTTGGGAGATGCGGTGCTGGAGCTTGCCTCCAGCACCTATCTTTATATGCAGTTTCCGCAGATGCCCGAAGGTCAGCTGACCAAGACAAGGGCCAGCATTGTCTGCTCCAGCAGCCTTGCGGAACTTGCACGGACGCTTCGTTTGGGCGATTATCTGCTCTTAGGCCATGGCGAAGAAATGAGCGGCGGCAGGGATAGGCAAACCAACTTGGAAGATGTGTTCGAGGCGGTAATCGGTGCCATTTACTTGGACCAGGGCTGGGAAGCCGCCAAGGACTATGTCGTGCGCCAGCTTATGCCGCT
The DNA here is from genome assembly GCA_902785885.1 of Pseudoselenomonas ruminantium. Lineage (GTDB taxonomy): Bacteria > Bacillota > Negativicutes > Selenomonadales > Selenomonadaceae > Selenomonas_A > Selenomonas_A ruminantium_M. Next base: position 3,477 of record CADAAS010000043.1, on the reverse strand, counting down.
CTTTGCCAAAGTAGAGCAGGGGGGCATACTCAAAGACTACAAGACCATCTTACAGGAAGTGGTCTATCAGGAAGCCCAGCAGACGGTAAGTTATGAACTCGTGAGCACTTCCGGCCCCGACCATGACAAGACCTTTACCTTTAATGTCAAAATTACCGGCAAGGTTATGGGCACTGGTACCGGGCGCAGCAAAAAGGAAGCAGAGCAGAAGGCTGCAAAGGAAGCGTTGGCCAAGATAGCACCGACGAGGTGAGCAGTAAAGCCTTCCCCTTGAGGGGGGCGACGTAGTCGCGGGAGTCCAGTGGACTCCCAAGTGGTGTCAGTCGGCAGGGATGATGGATAAAGTGGAATAGGAGGCGTATTATGCGAAAGTTGGTAATTCTCGGCACTGGCTTTGCCATGGCCACGAAATGTTTTAACACCTGTTTCTTTTTGGAAATGGAGGACGGCAGTCTGTTCCTGACTGATGCCGGCGGCGGCAATGGCATTCTGCGCCAGCTTGAAGTCACGAACTTTGACTACAACAAGTGCCACCATATGTTCGTAACCCACGGCCATACCGACCATGTACTCGGTGTGGTCTGGATTATCCGCAAGGTGGCTGACCTCATGAACAAGGGCAAGTTTGAGGGCAAGTTCCATATTTATTGCCATGATGTGGTCAAGGATATGCTCGAAAAGATGTCGGCCATGACCCTCAAGAAAAAAGATTTTGCCCGCGTGGGCACGGATATTATCCTGCAGGAAGTCAAAGACGGGGAAAGCATCGAACTGCCGCAGTTTAAGCTGACTGCCTTTGACATCATGTCCACCAAGGCCAAGCAGTTTGGCTATGAACTCAAATTTGCCGATGGCTTGAAGTTCACCTGCCTGGGGGATGAACCCTACAACGAACATGCCAGACAGTATGCGGAAAAGGCTGACTGGCTGCTGGCCGAAGCCTTCTGCCAGTACAAGGACAGGGATATCTTCAAGCCCTATGAGAAAAACCACAGCACCGTAAAAGAAGCCAGCGAACTGGCTGAGGAACTGGCGGTGAAGAATCTTGTGCTCTACCATACCGAGGACAAGCATATTGATACGCGCAAGGCCGATTATACGGCCGAAGCCCAAGAATATTATCATGGCAATATCTTTGTGCCGGATGATTTGGATGTAATAGAACTGTAAAATAAAGCCGGCGAGGGGCTGACCTGTCAAGTTTTGACAAGTCAGCTCCTTTTTTTGTCCCTCCCCGGATAACGGGCAGGAGATTTCTGTTCGTTCATGGAATATATGCTGTTAAGAGGGTTGCAACTTAGTTGTGTTCAAGGAGGAATTGCGATGTCGATTAAAGATGCCAAAAGGGTGGCAGCATGTCTGCCTGTATTTGCAGGGATGGCAATGGTGTTTTCGGGGGGAATAGGTGAAGCCGCGAATGTGACTGTCCGTAGTATTGCGGATGCGAACAAGTATATGGAGCATATCTATGATGGGTATGATTATTATTATGTAAAAGGCAGCAACAATGTACTGAATATCCGGATGAACGATCTTGGCAACTATGCCAGTTATACCTTTTCGGCAGGACCAAAAGGAGGCGGCAGTGGACATACGCTGAATATGTATAGCGGAGGAGGCAAATATTTTTCGCTTATAGGCAGTACGCTCAATAACAATTCGATTGTGATGACCGATGGGCGTGTGTACGAGGCGGTTGGTGCCAAGCAAACGACGGGAAATCAGGCCATGTCCGGCAATTCTGTTTCCATCAGCGGTGGTTCTGTGGATTTTGTTTACGGCGCATACGCCACATCATCGGCCAGCACCAATATACAGAACAATCATGTCACCATCAGCGGTGGTACAATCGGCAGCAGTGTTTATGGTGCATCCGGTGTGGGAACGGTAAACAACAACGGGGTAACCGTGACCGGTGGCAGCTTCGACAGGCTGATGATTTGGGGCGGATACAGCGCTTACCGTGAGAACGTGCCGCAAAATGAAGCCTCGGAAAATACGATAAGCGTCAGCGGTTTTACGGCTAACAGCATACAGATTATAGGTGGTGAAGCTAATGGCGTAGCCGTGGCGACAGCAAATAAAAATAAGGTGATTCTTGGTGAAGGGATTTATACGGGCAATTCGGTTACAGGTGGTGAAGCCCGGGCTGTTTCGGCAACGGCGGATGGCAATGTGGTGCAGGTAAATGGCGGCACGCATAGTGAGCGCATCTATACGGGTTATGCTGTCGGTAAAGATACAGGAACCGCTATTGCCGGCAACAATAAATTGGAAATCAATGACGGCAGTTTGGGCGGATTTAAGATTTATGGCGGCTATGCAACCGATGGCACGACGAATATTGCCCGGGGAAATCAAATCATCATCAATGGCGGAACCATGACCTCTACTGCCTCGGAAATCATCGGCGCCTTGGCCTATAATGGACTGGCGGAGGATATGCCGTAATCATCAACGGTGGTACCCTTGCCGGGAGCATATATGCTGCTGATGGCGAATACCATGGCAAGGAAAAGAATAATTCCATCTCCATTTACCAAAAAGCAGCGCTGGATATGAGCAAGGCGACGCTTTACGGCACACGCTGGCGGTATAGTGGTGATGAGGTGAAGGAAATAAATGCTACGCTGAATGTCTATGGCTCCGGTATTACGTTGAAGGATGTCAAGTATTTTGCCAACCTCAACTACTATTTGCCTGCCACGGTGAAGAACGGCGATACCATTATCACCGCCACATCAACGATGTCTACGGATTTGGAAAAAACCAAAGTGTCGGTATATGTTCCCGGCAACACGGCTTTGCACTATGGTGATACGGTGAATTTGTTTACCAATAAGAAGCGCATTTGGTGGGATGGCGAAGTCGGTGAAGCCACGATGACCGAAGGCGTATCAATTGACTATCCCATTACAATCGGTCTTAATGGTGACCATACCAGCTTGCAGGCTACCATCGGTTCAGACCTCGATGGCGCCGCTGGTGAGGCAGACATCAAACTTAAAGACCAGACAAAATCCTTGGTGGAAACGGCTTCTGCCGGCATGGCGGCGCTGAACTCCGGCATTGATTTTGTTTCCTCCAAGGGCTTTTCCTCCGCCAAGGAAGCCGCCGCAGGAAGTGTGGGCAGCTATGCACCTTTCTTTGCCATGGGCGGTTCCAATATGCGTTATGAGACAGGCTCCCATGTGGACAGCAAAGGGTATAATTTTGCCCTGGGGATGGCCAGGGAGATTCGCGGGAATCGCCATACCTTGCTGACCGGGCCTTTTGTGGAATACGGCAGGGCTTCCTATGACAGCTATCTGGATGATGGCACCCACGGCAGCGGCCATAACCGCTTTACCGGTGTGGGGTGGTTCCTGCGGAATGAAATGAAAAGCGGCCTGTTCTACGAGGCTTCCCTGCGCTATGGTCAGTTGAAAAATGATTACTCCGGCAGTGGACTCATGAATACCAGTTACGACAGCCGCA
>CADAAS010000042.1 GCA_902785885.1 Pseudoselenomonas ruminantium | reverse complement strand
TCATCTTTTTCTTGCATTTTCCTATTGATTTGTTATAGAAACATGGTATAATATACCCAAAAGTTATATTGAGAACAATTCTATTGGAGGTTTATATGGCTACAATCAATGACAATTACCTAAAGCTCCCCGGCAGTTATCTCTTTGCGGAAATCGCCCGCCGAGTGGCAGCCTTTAAGGAAACTAATCCCGAAGCAGATATCATCCGCCTGGGCATTGGCGATGTTACCCAGCCCTTGCCCCCCGCCTGCATTGAGGCTATGCATAAGGCTGTAGATGAACTGGCAAATGCCGATACCTTCCGCGGCTATGGCCCGGAACAGGGTTACAGCTTCCTCACCGATGCCATTATCGAGCACAATTACAAGGCTCGTGGCATTGAAATAGAAAGCGATGAAATCTTCATCAGTGATGGCTCCAAGAGCGACTGCGGCAACATTCAGGAAATCTTTGGCACGGATAATAAAGTAGCCATCACCGACCCGGTGTATCCGGTATATTTGGATACCAATGTTATGGCAGGCCGCACAGGCACCTTGAACGAGGATGGTCATTTTGCCGGCGTTACCTATCTGCCCTGTGATGCCAGCAACGATTTTGCCCCGGCACTGCCCAAAGAACGCGTGGATATGATTTACCTCTGCTGCCCCAACAATCCTACCGGAACCACCCTTTCCCGCACAGAACTGAAAAAATGGGTGGATTATGCCCGCGAAAATGAAGCGGTAATTCTCTTTGACGCAGCTTATGCCGCCTATATCACAGAAGATGATGTTCCTCGCTCCATTTATGAAATCGAGGGGGCAAAAGACGTTGCTATTGAGTTCCGTTCCTTCTCCAAGACCGCCGGCTTCACGGGCACGCGCTGTGGTTATACCATTATTCCCAAAACCGTTAAAGGCCACGCTGCAGATGGTAGCCTGGTGGAATTCAACAAGCTTTGGAGCCGCCGCCACACCACCAAATTCAACGGCACTGCTTACATCGTTCAGCGGGGAGCTGCTGCCATCTACACGGAAGAAGGCCAGAAACAGGTCAAAGAAACCATTGCCTATTACATGGAAAATGCCCGCATCATCCGCGAAGGCCTGCAGGCTGCCGGCATAAAGGCTTATGGCGGTGTCAACGCGCCTTATATCTGGCTCAAAACGCCGGACAACATGCCCTCCTGGGATTTCTTCGACAAACTCCTGACTGAAGTCCATATCGTGGGCACTCCAGGCGCTGGTTTCGGTCCCTGTGGCGAAGGCTATTTCCGCCTCACCGCCTTCGGCAACCGTGAAAACACCGTACGCGCCGTGGAACGCATCAAGAACCAATTACATATCTGATTTAAGCACGATAAAAGAGTGGAAACTGCGGTTCCCACTCTTTTTAGCATACAAATTCAATTTTAGAACTTAAACTTCTGCAGGGAGTTCTGCAGATTCTGCGCCAAATTAGCCAGGGACGAGCTAGCATCGGCAATTTCCGAAGCAGATGCGGACTGTTCTTCGGAAGCAGCGGATACACTTTCCATTTCCGAAGCTACCATACCGCCTTTTTGCAAAATCTCCCCGGATTTTTCCTTGATATTCTGGGTATCCTGTTCAACCACCCGCAGTTCCTTGGTCATTTCCTCTGCCTGATTGGCTACGCCCAAAGCAGCATCATAAATGCTCTTAAAGGTATCGCGAAGCTGTTCAACGGATGCCGTACCTTCTTTAACAGCAGCACTGCCCTTTTGCATGGAGGAAACGGCTGCTGCGGTTTCCGACTGAATCCCGCTGATAAGACCGGTAATCTGCTTGGCAGCTTCCTGCGATGCTTCCGCCAGTTTACGCACTTCATCGGCAACTACGGCAAAGCCGCGACCATGTTCACCGGCGCGAGCAGCTTCGATTGCTGCGTTAAGTGCCAGAAGGTTGGTCTGCTCCGCAATGGACGAAATCGTCTCGACAATCTGGCCGATTTCCTGTGAACTCTGCCCCAATTTATCTACGGTTTCCGCAGAGCTGTTGACAATCTGCGCTACGCTGTTAATCTGGTTAACGGCCTGTTTAACGGCCTCATTGCCTTCTACAGCTGCCTTATTGCTGGTGTTCGCATGCTCGGATACCCGATTGGCTGTCCTGCTTAGGCGTTCAATGGCCTGTACGGCGTTTTCAATGGACTCCATCGCATCATTAACATCCACCTGCTGTTCAGCTACCGCACCAGCAGCATTGGTAACGGACTGTGCCACCTGTTCCGACGCCTGTGCCGACTGATGGGAGCTGGCCGTAAGTTCTTCCGAGGATGCCGCCAGTTGTTCGGCAGTCGTACTGGAACTGCGCATGAGTTTGTTCAGCGTCATGCGAACCTCGGCCAATTTGTCTGCCATTTCACCGAATTCATCACCGCGCATAATCGTACGGGCATGATCGCTGAAGTCACCACCACGCAGACGTTCCAACGAACGCATCATCGCCTGAACAGGATTAACGACTTCGCGGGTAATCCACATCGCTACGGCAACCATAATAATTAACCCTACAAGGATCTGAATAATCATATTGCGAATAGCCGTTTCCGTATCTTCATCGTTTTGCTTATTGAGTTCTTCGGCATGACTATTTTCCAATTCCGTCATCTTATTGATATGCGGCCGCATCTGATCCAGCAATTTGGAACCTTCGCGGTTATAAAGCGCCATACCTTCTTCCTGCTTGCCTGCCTGACAAAGTTTTACAACCTCGGTCATGTTTTTCTGCAAATTTGTCCAGATAGCTTTATACGCTTCTAATTCCTGCTTAGCCGCATCGGTTTTCCCAGGAACAGCTTCATACTGCTTAATCCCATCTTCAACGAATTTCAGGCCTTCCTGGAATTTCTTGTCTAAATTCTGCATGCGCTGTGGGTCATCCTTTACCGTAGTCATGATAATCATCATGCCCTGGGCATAGCGTGTGCCATAGCGCATATCGCTCAGATAGCCGATGGATTTCACCGAGCTGGAATTATCATCCATGTCTACCTGAGCTTTTTTCGCTGTCGAATACCCCTGATAACCAATAATCAGCATGCCGATTACAGCAAAAGCTGCCAATATCAGCATTTTATAGGCTACCCGCAGATTTTTAATAAATCCCATGTTTTACTCACTCCTTAAAAAAAATATAACCCGTAAAGTAATGCCTTTTATCTTTACTTTACGGATTATATTCGTGAGCAAGAGAAAAATTCCTGCTATATTTTGTTATTTTTCATCGAGAAGATCTACCAGTTCATCATAATCTTTCTTGAGCTGATAATATTCCTCTGCAATCTGCAGGGCGGTTAATACAGCAATTTTGCGGTCATCAAAGCTGCGTACGGACCGGGACATCGCTTTCATCTTTTTATCCACAGCAGCCGCCAGCTTCTTCAATGCCTGCGGATTATCGGTTTTCAGCGGATAACTGTTGCCGTAAATCTCTACGACCACCCGTTCCGACGGCTGATTATTTTTTTCTTCTGCCATGCTATCACCTTAAGCCCGCAGCTCAGCACCGAACTGCTTTTCTACAGCCTTCAGAATGTTGTTGAACGCCGTATCTGCTTCTTCGTCCGTAAGGGTCTTGTCCTTGGACTGGAACTGGAGGTTGAAGGCAAGGCTCTTCTTGCCCTCAGCTACATGTTCACCAGTGTACACATCAAAGAGCGTTACGGACTTGAAGTGTTTGCCGCCGTTCTTCATGATGACCTGCTCAATCTTGCCAGCTTCTGCGTCCTTGTCCACCACAATGGCCAAATCGCGGGAAGTTGCCGGGAATTTGGGCAGGCTGTCGAAATGGAAATTCTTAGCCGTGTACTTCATGAGCACTTCCACATCCATTTCGAAGAGATAAACCTTCTGCTTGATGCCGAAGTTTTCTGCGGCCTGCGGATGCAGTTCGCCCAGGGTGGCAATGACTTCGCGGCCCTTCTTAAAGAGTGCGGTCTTGCCCGGATGCAGGGCGAAGTGTTCACCGGCTTCTACGGTGTACTTGGAGATGGAGAGGCTGGCGAGCAGTTCTTCCACCAAGCCCTTCATATCGTAGAAGTCAATCATATCATTCGTCTGATTCCAGCCTACCGTATTGCGGCGGCCCGTCATCAAACCAACGAGTTTTACGACTTCCTCCGGCTGTTCCGTTACCGGCAGCTGTTTCGGGAAGAATACAGGCGCTACATCAAAGAGACGCAGATCCATATTCTTGCGCGAGAAGTTGCGTACAGCATTTTCCATGATGGAAGTCAGAAGGCTCGTACGCACGAGCGGATAGTCATCCGTCAGCGGGTTCATGATGGGCACAGCCTTGCGCAGTTCGCTGTCAGCCGGCACCAGCATCTTGTCCAGCAAGTCGGTATTCGTGAAGCTGAAGGACAGTTCCTCGGTCATCCCCAAGCCCACAAGAATTTCCTTAATCTTGTCGATGAAATCCTGACGCGGGCTCTGCTTGCCTTGCATCACAGCCCCCCAAGGCAGGGTCGGGGCAATATTGTCAAAGCCATAGATACGGGAAACTTCCTCGGAGAGGTCTTCCATGCAGATGCAGTCATTGCGCCATGTGGGAACCTTGGCCACAAAGCCTTCGCCTTCCGTCTGTACGGCAAAGCCAAGACTCGTGAGGATTTCCATCATCTTGCTGGCACTGAGCTGCGTACCCAGACGGGCATTAATCTGCTCGGCCGTATAATGGATTTCCGTCTGCTCTTTCTGTTTCGGATATACATCCACCATGCCCTGCGTTACCGTGCAGGCACCCATTTCCTGCAGAAGCTGGCAGGCACGGTCAAGAGCGCGGGGAATAGCCGTCACATCCACGCCGCGTTCAAAACGTCCCGAAGCCTCGGAATGCAAGCCGCAAGCACGGGAAGTACGGCGGATGCTGGCCCCGTTGAAGGAGGCCGCTTCAAGCACGATGGTCGTGGTCTTTTCCGTTACTTCAGATTCAAGACCGCCCATTACACCAGCAAGACCAGCCGGTTTTTCGCTGTCGGCAATGACGAGTTCCGTGCCCTTGGCAATGCGGGAGCTGTCATCGAGCGTATGGAGGTTTTCGCCCTCTTTAGCCAGACGGGCCGTCAGGCTGTGGCCGGCGATTTCATCATAGTCATAGGCGTGCATGGGCTGGCCCAGTTCCACCATGACAAAGTTCGTCACATCGACCACGTTGTTGATGGCACGGATACCAGCACCTTCGAGACGCTGCTGCATCCATTCCGGAGAGGGACCAACCTTGACATTCTTAATCACACGGGCGGCAAAACGGTCGCAGAGGTCGCTTTCAATGCCAATTTTAATCATATCGGCAGCTTTGGCTTCGTCATCTTCCTTAACGGAGATTTCCGGATAGTACGGCTCATTGCCCGTGAGTACAGCAGCTTCACGCACGAGTCCGACAACGCTGAAGCAGTCGGCACGGTTAGCCGTCAATTCAAATTCGAGCACGACATCATCAAGCCCCAGTACATCTTTAGCGGGCACACCGACCGGCGTATCAGCAGGCAGAATGTAGATGCCGTTCTTTTCTTCTTCCGTCAGCTTGGTGAGGTCCATCTTGAGTTCTTCTGCGGAGCACAGCATACCATTGGACGGCAGACCGCGCAGCTTACCCTTCTTGATATGGAGGCCGTTGGGCAGATGTGCACCGACCATAGCTACCGGCACCACCTGGCCTTCGGCCACATTCTGGGCACCCGTGATAATCTGAATGAGTTCCGGCTCGCCCACATTCATCTGGCAAATCTGCAGATGGTCGGAATCCGGATGGGCTTCGAGCTTTTCGATACGGCCCGTTACCACTTTGTCGAGGCCTTCGTCCGCGCGGATAACATTTTCCACGGGAACGCCGGACATCGTGTATTTGTCGGCCAGTTCTTCAGCCGTTTCGTTGAACTTTATATAATCGTTTAACCATTTAATGGAAACCTGCATATGTAAACCTCCCTAATCAGAACTGCTGCAAGAAACGCACGTCATTGTCGTAGAACAGACGCAGGTCGTCAATGCCATAGGACAGCATGGCGATGCGTTCCACGCCCAGGCCGAAAGCAAAGCCGCTGACCACCTTCGGGTCATAACCGCTCATTTCCAGCACATGGGGATGAACCATGCCGGCGCCGAGGATTTCGAGCCAGCCCGTGCCCTTGCAGACCTTGCAGCCTTCGCCATGGCACATCACGCAGGAGATATCCACTTCGGCGGAAGGTTCCGTGAAGGGGAAGAAGCTCGGACGGAAACGCACGCCTACATTTTCGTTGAAAATCTGATGCAGGAAAAGCTCAAGCGTGCCCTTGAGGTCAGCAAAGCTGATGCCCTTGTCGATAACGAGGCCTTCCACCTGCGTAAACATCGGCGAATGCGTCGCATCGTATTCATCACGGCGATAAACACGTCCCGGCGCAATCATGCGAATCGGCTTGTTCGGCTCGTTAGACTGCATCGTACGGGCCTGTACCGGCGAAGTCTGGGAACGCATGAGAATTTCATCCGTGATGTAGAAGGAATCCTGCATATCGCGTGCCGGATGGTCTTTCGGCAGGTTCAGTGCTTCAAAGTTGAAATAGTCGCGCTCGATTTCCGGGCCTTCTTCCACGCTGAAGCCCATATGTACAAAAATATCCTTAATGCGCTGCATCGTCAGCGTCAACGGATGCAGATGGCCCTGCGGCACATTGCGGCCCGGCAGGGTAACGTCAATCTTTTCGCTGGCCAGACGTGCGGAAAGTTCTTTCGCTTTAAGCTCACCAGCCTGTGCATTGATGGCTTCTTCCACTTCTGCCTTGGCTACGTTGACAATCTTGCCGACTTTCGGACGTTCTTCGGCGGACAGGCTGCCCATGCCACGCAATATAGCGGTGAACTCGCCCTTCTTGCCCAAATACTTCACACGGATATCGTTAAGTGCCGTCATATCACTTGCGGCTTTGACTTCAGCTACGGCAGCTGCCTTAAGCTCCGAAATCTTTTCTTCCATTTATTTACCTCCTGCCTTATGAAAAGCAAATTATAAAAGCCCTCGCCCCTGCACAATATGTGCACGAGGGGCGAAGGCTGAATTTCGCGGTACCACCCTGATTTTTCACTCGATAACTTTAACGCAGTCATACGTTCGGCATTTCCTCCGAAAGACTCCCAAGCGAACGTTCAACCTCCGGCATTATCTCCTTCCCAGCAACGGAGACTCTCTAAAAATGCCTGCGAAGTTTACTCTTCTTGTTCATCGCCACAATACATAAGATTGTAGCATAAAGACCGCAGGAATGCAATGCGCAAATACTTAATATTTTACGCCCAGCTGATGGCACAGCCAGCGCATCATGGCCTTGTTGGTATCTTCGCCCACATAGCCATGTTCGGCTTCTGAGTTACACATAAAGATATTTTCCACACCAGCATCGGTCAAAGCCTTTTGCAGGCTGATGCTTTGCTGAATGGGCACAAGCGAATCATGACCGCCATGGGCAATGAAGAACGGCGGCGCATCTTTCGTCACCTGATAAACGGGGCTGGCCAGTTTAGCCTTTTCCACCATTTTCCAATATGGTGAAGTTTTATCCTGTGCCTCGTCAAGCTTGCGCAAGGTACCTACGCCCTGACCTTCTCCCACAAAGCCCAAGAGAATGGACTCATTTGCACGGACAGAATCATGGGTTTCTGCCGCCTGAGCAGGGTCTTGCAGTTTGGTACTCATTTCCGGTGCCATGGTCAAAAGATTGGTGGGGCCATAATAATCAACACAGGCTTTTACTCTGCTGCTATAACCAAGGTTGCCGCCTTCATCGCCTTCGAGTGCCTTATTGCCGCTGGTCACAGCAAGTTCTGCAGCCAAGTGCGCTCCGGCAGATGTGCCCGCTATGGCAATCCGCTCAGCATCCAGCCCATACTTATCGGCATGAGCGCGTACAAAACGCACGGCCGCCTTTACATCATAAATCTGCGCAGGGAAGGCCGCTTCGCTGTTCAGCCGGTAATCCACAGACACAAAGGCAATCCCATGATTTAATACATCCTTGAAAATCTTATACGATGATTTATTGTCCTTGTCCATCAAGGCATTGTTACCATTGTTCACCGCACTGGATGCACTTTGCTTAGCATCGTCCCCCTCATAGGAGCCTCGTGCCCAACCGCCGCCATGCACGAACACCAGTACAGGAACTTTTTCAGCTTTCACTTTCGGCGGCACAAATACATTCATGCGCAGCTGGCGCGGCGCACCATTGTCATTTTGCACATTGGCCACTACGACATCACGGTAGGTTGGCTGCATATTGACCAGATTTTCGGCAGCTGCGCAGCTGCCACCAGTCATGGGCACAGCCAAAGCCAGTGACAATAACGCCGCTAGAGAGAGTTTCCGCAATTTACCTGCTTTCATCGCTATGACCTCCTGCTTTTATTTTTTCAAACGCTTATAATTTGCATCAAAATATTTGCCAGCACGAATTTCATCCGTCATGCCGACATAAGGTGCTTCGGCAATAACGTCTTCGTTATTCTGACCTGCCTTGCCCATATAGGTAATCTTGGCAAATTCCGGCACCAGATATTTCGGATAGGTTTCGTACTTTTCGCGGGACTCTTCCATCAGGTCAATGTGCTCATTCTGGAAGCAGACCGTAATGGACGGATGATCCTGCACCCATTTCGGAAAGAAAATCACACCATGCATGATGTTTTCATTGGGCATAAAATCCAAAGCCACATCCGTGCCCGTCGGTTCCGTCCAGGTTACCTTGAATACGCCGTCCGTGAGCTTGACGATATTGGCTTCCTGGTCCTTCACCCAACGACCAGCAACCATGCCGCCATGAATGCGGTAATCCACCGTATGATCATTCTTGGCATACCATTCGTATTCCCAACCATTATCATAAGTATAAATAAAATGCGTTCCTAAAAAATCATCCAGTTCCTTAAATTTCATCTTTAAGTTCCTCCTTAAATCATGTATGTATTTACATATTCTTGACATAATGTATCATAACGCTTTTTCAGCTCCATGTCAATATCATGTAATAAAATACATGTCAAATTTATTCATCTATGCTATACTAAGGCAAGATAAAAAGGAGATGTGATGAATATGGCACAAAAAAATGTACTGAAATATATTATCCTGGGGCTGCTGGCACACAGGGAGCTTGCTGGTTACGACATCAAAAAACTCTTTGAAGAAGAATTAGGCGATTTTTGGTATTCCAACCACAGCCAGATTTATCCAGAATTACGCCATATGGAAGATGATGGCCTGATCAGTTCCCGCACAGAACTTGTCGGCAAAAAGCTCGAAAAAAAATTCTGTCGGCAAAAAGCTCGAAAAAAAATTCTATCAGATTACAAAAAGCGGACAGCAACTGCTGTCCGCCTGGATGCATGAACCACTAAGCCAGCCTGTGCCAACCCGGGACGACTTTACCATGAAACTTTACCTGTTGGATTCGGCTGCTGACCCATTGACACGCCAGCTCTTTCAAGAGGAAATCGCCCGCCATGAGGAAAAATATCAATACCTCCAAGCCCGCTGGCAGCTACTCTTTGCCGATGAAGAAGCCCAGCAAAATCATTTTGGCCACCGCTGCATACTTCAGCAGGCCATCCTGCGGGAAAAACAGCGGCTTGACTGGCTGCGTCAGGAATTAAAGCATTTACCCCTGCAATGAATTTATTGATAGCTCTTGCAATCTCTGTTATACTTATAAATTGGGACTATACAAGAGAAAATCATATCCAAAAGGAGTTTGTTTTTAGATGTTATTAAATCGTAAATCCGTAGAACTGCTGGCACCTGCCGGTACCTGGGATGCCCTGGTGGCTGGTGTGGAAGCTGGTGCTGATGCTTGCTACCTCGGAGGCAAGCATTTTAATATGCGCATGCACGAAGGTGATTTCAACTTTGATGATGAAATGCTCAAAAAGGCCATTGCCTACACCCATGAGCATGGCGTGAAGCTCTACATCACCCTCAACAACCTGATTAGCGACGAGGAAATCCCCGCGCTGCGTGAATACCTCACCTACCTTAATGAAATCCGCCCGGACGCCATCTTGGTGCAGGACTTTGCTGTCCTCGAACTCATTCACGAAATGGGCATCAAGATTCCGGTGCACACCTCCGTTATGATGAATACCCATAACGAGCACGCTATTGAAAAGCTCAAGGAATACGGCATTACCCGTGTCGTTGTGGGCCGTGAGATGACGCTCTCCGAGCTCTCCCTGTTCCGTGAGCGCACAGGCATTGAAGTGGAATACTTCATGCACGGCGATATGTGCATCAGCGAAAGCGGCCAGTGCATTCACTCCGGCGTGGTCTTTGGCCAGAGCGGCAACCGTGGCCGTTGCCTGAAACCCTGCCGTTGGGCCTATCAGCTGATTGATGAAAAGACGGGTGAAGTGCTCGACAAGGACAGCGACGGTGCTTACAAGCTGGCGCTCAAGGATATGTGCATGTATCGCCATATCCCCCAGCTCATTCAGGCCGGCGTGTTCTCCTTCAAAATCGAAGGCCGTATGCGCCCCGCTCCCTTTATCCGCCGCATTGTCAGCACCTACCGCAAGGCCATTGACGCCTATATCGCTGACCCGACGGGCTGGCAGCCGGATGAAGAAGGCTGGAAAAGCCTCTATGAGAACCGTGCCCGCGACTTTACGACCACCTTTGCCTTCGGTTCCCCGGATAAAAAGGATATCGGCTTTGACGGCACGCGTGAACCGCGCTTCTTCAGCGATGCGGTGAAGGAAGCAGGTTTCCAGGACGAAATCCTGAAACAGGAACGCGATATTGACAAGTCAAATCCTGGCCACCGTACATTAAGTGTCCGCATAAACACCGTTGGTGCAGCCTGCGCTGTTATTGACAACGGTGCCGATATCGTCTATGTCGGCGGCGAGACCTTCCGCCCCAACAAGCCCTGGAGCCTCAAAGATTTTGCCGAAGTTATCGCCTACAACAAGGGCCGCGCCAAAATCATCATCAACACGCCGCGCACAACCATGCGCCGGGAATGCGGCGAACTGGAACAGTTCTTCACCGCCTTGAGACAACGTGAACTCAAGGCAGACGGCATCATGGTCAGCAACCTTGGCTCGTTGAAGCTGGCTAAGCGCCTGACGGATTTGCCGGTGCAGGCTGATGTGTCCTTCAACCTCTTTAACCCTCTGGCCGCCAAGTTCCTTAAGGAAAATGGCCTGACCATGGGCACGGCTTCCTACGAGCTCTCCTTCGAGCAGCTGCGCGAAATCGTCGAAAACTCCGAACTGCCCATTGAAGTTGTGGTTCACGGCTCCTATGAGTCCATGATTTGCGACCACAATATTCCGGGCATGAGCCTGCCGTTCTTCAACGAGCTCAACAATCCCGAAGTGCTCGACCGCCGCTATGCCCTGCTCGACAAGGCCGGCGAAAAGCATTCCCTGCGCATTGACCAGTTCGGTCGCAACCATATCTACTTTGCCAAGGACCTCTGCCTCTATCCGTACCTCTCGAAGTTTAACGGCTTGGGCGCTTACCGCATTGAAGCGCAGGATTACGCGCCTGAATTTGCCGGCATGGTCACCCGCATTTACCGTACGGCTTTGGACAACCTCACAGCAGGCAAAGAGGCCTTCCACGCAGACGACCTCGAAACGCTCAAAAAAGGCCCGCGCGAACTAGGTCTTGGTACCTACCGTTTCCGCCGGAGCCGCAACTCCATCTAATCTGTTCATATTTTAGGGGGAAGTTATGGAAAGCAAAAAATTTATCGGCCCTGAGGCCATTATCGAAAAAAAGAAAAAATACATCATGCCCTGCTTAGGTCATTTCTACAAGGAACCTGCCCAAATGGTCAAAGGTTCCATGCAGTACCTTTGGGACAGCACGGGCAAAAAATATCTGGATATGTACGCCGGCGTGTCCGTTATGAACTGTGGCCACTGCAATCCGGAAATTCTCGAAAAAATGAAAGCCCAGATAGACGAACTCCAGCATGTCTGCAACATCTATCTCACGGAAAACTTTGTGAACCTCGCCGAAAAGCTCGCTGAGGTTACGCCCGGTGACCTGCAGAAGTCCTTCTTCTGCTCCACGGGTTCCGAAGCCACGGAAGGTGCCTTCCTGCTGGCTTCTGTCTACACGGGCAACAGCGAAATCATCGCCCTGCGCCACGGCCTGCATGGCCGTACAAAGCTGGGCATGAGCGTAACGGGGCTGACCATGTGGCGCACCGACCCCAATCCCGTTGGCGGCATTCACTTTGCCCCCAACCCGAACTGCTACCGCTGCCCCATGAACAAGAAGTTCCCGGAATGCGATTACGCCTGCGCCAATGCCATTGAGGATTTAATTAAATCCTCCACCTCCGGCCAGCCCGGCGCCTTTATCGCTGAAACCATTCAGGGCAATGCCGGCTGCGTAGTGCCACCCAAGGGCTACTTCAAACGTGTCAAGGAAATCCTTGACCAGTACAATACCCTGCTGATTATCGACGAAGTGCAGACGGGCTTTGCCCGCAGCGGCAAGATGTTTGCCATCGAAAACTATGATGTGGTGCCCGATATCATGTGCATGGCCAAAGCCTTGGGCAACGGCGCCCCGATTTCTGCCTTTATCTCCACGGCCAAGATTGCCGATACCTACACCCGCCCCGGTGCTTCGACGCTCGGCGGCAACCCGGTATCCTCCACCACTGCTATGGCGGTTCTCGACTATATCGAAGAACACAAGCTTATGGAAAATGCCCAAACACGCGGTGAGCAGCTTAGAAATGGCCTGCGTGAGCTCCAAAAGAAACATCCCGTTATCGGCGATGTGCGCGGCCTTGGCCTTATGGATGGCACAGAATTCATCCATGCCGATGGCACCCCCGCACCGGAAATCCTTGATGATGTACTCGAAGTCCTCAAAGACCGCGGCTTTATCATCGGCAAGAACGGCGTAGACCGCAACGTCATGGCCTTCCAGCCACCTTTGGTGATTACGGAAGAAAACGTCAACGACGTACTGAACGCCCTGGACATGGTCTTAACCGAAAAGAATCTCTAATCTAAAGCCATAAAGCAATAAGGTTATAAGCATATATATGCATAAAACAATAAGCCCGCCCCGCGGGGGATGTCTTTCTGTAGCGTTTGACAAGCCTGTCTAAGCGCAAGAAAGATATCCCCCGCGGGGCGGGCGGCTTACTTATAGCACTATTTCACCGGTGCATTGATTTCCTTGACGATTTTTGCTTCTTCCCGGCCCATACACCACCCCAGAGTCTTAATCTCCGAATAAAGCATGACCCGCTGCTCCCGATTGTCTACCTCAGCCCGCATCAACTGCTGATACTGGCCGATGGCCTGATAGTAACGGGCGGAGATTGCCTGTACGGTACGCGGCTTTTCTGGGCGTTTTTCCTTATGGCGGCGAATCAAATCTTCAGCGGCATTTACTGTTTCGTTATCGGTAATAATCATAGTGGTCTCCCCTTCTGCAAGATGCTTATAAGGAGATATTCGCCCTGCGGGCAAGAAAATCCTTTATTATTTTTCTTCCGGCATCTCTCCACCATCCGGCGGGCCGCCCTGCGGACCATGTCCTGGGAACTGCCCTTTGCCCATATTCGGACGCAGCGCCGACCGATCTACACCTAACTGCTCAGCTACATCGCCCCAGCGGTTATTGATTTTCTTCATATCCAGAACGGTCTGAATATCCTTGTTGCTGAGTTTAGCCAGCTTAGCGGCCACACTGACATCCATTGCGCGATAGCCCTTATTTAACAAGGACAGTGCCTGCTCTTTGTCAATATTGCCACGCTGTGCAATGCGCTCTGCACTCAGTTCATTCATCTGCGCACGAATCTGCTCAGGCTTAACGCCCAGTTCCTTGCTGATTTCCGGCCAACGCTTGTCCTTCGTCTTCATTGCCAGCACATCGCTAAAGGACTTTCCGCTGACTTTAGCCAACATAGCCGCCTGACCGATATCACGAAAATCGCGTTTTTCCTTAAAAGCAGCCTTTACTTCCGCCTCACTGACCCCAAAGGTCTTGTTCAGACGCTTGGCCGCTTCATCCGGATTCATCCTTTTCATGTGGCGTTCGCCGCCCTGATGCCCACGCATTACAGGCGGCTTATCTGGCCGGCCATTCTGCGCAGCTGCCTCAGCTGCCTGCGCCTGACCACTCAACATACCAAAGCCTGCACCTGCCATGAGTACACCTGCTACAATACCTGCTAACATTTTCTTACGCATAATAAACACCCTCCATTCCAGTGATTAACTATCCTTACCATGCTTATAATATACACCGGCATTCTTATAGTTGCTTTAGACTACCATTAATTTTCCGTAAAAATTCGCTGAAAATAGGCTGAAATCCTGCTATCAATAAATATTTTTTATTTTCTTCAGCAAAAAAAGAGGAAAAAATGCTCCAAGTGTAGTATTATATCTTATGTGATAAATATGGAAAGAGGTGTATTCGATGACAGATCAGGAAATCGAGAAACTTGTCCAGGATAAACTCAACGAGGCTTATCAGGCAGAAGAACATCCCAAGAAGTTCTTCATCACGGAAAACGGACGCGGTGTCTGCGATGGCGGCGACCTTTACAACGCCCTCCTCGGTGACATGATGCGCATTTCCCAGAAAGCCTTGACGGCTATTCTCAAAGAAGCGCTGAAAAAATAAGCGAAACCCAAAAATCCCCGGCAGTGAAATCACTGCCGGGGATTTTCTATTTCATCAAATCATGTTTTTAACGTAGCTGTCGTAGAGGGCTTTCAGTTCTTCAACCTTGTCGTACATCTCTACCTGCAGGCCGGAAGCTGCTGCATAGTCGCCTTCATTCAGGGCGTTGATCAGCAGGGTGAACAGCGATTTTTCATCAATGCTGTCCTTAGCCAGGTAAGCACGAATGCCGTTGATTTTATTCCAGTTGTAGGAATCCAAATCCGTTACGAAATCCGACTTGATTTCCTTGGCTGCGCGGACAATATCGCGGTTTTCCGGAATGATACGGGCAATCAGCTCCGTCTTCCAGCGCAAGAGCGCACCAGCACGGAAAGCATTGATAATCGTGTCGTTGAGGGCGCCGCCAGCCGTGATAACAGCTTTCTTATCAGCGTAGTTATCAAAGTTCTGCATATTTTCCCAAACCGTTGCGGGAGGAGCACCGAACAGACGGTCGCGTTCTTCATCCGTATAGTCTTCAAAGACATCATTTTCACTGCGGTAAGCGCGGTCTTTTTCCAGATAGAAGCCTTCTTCGCCTGCTTCCTTGGAGAGTTCCGTCAGCAGTTCTGCCGTAGTATGGTTAACGGCCATCTTGATACCGTCCAGGCAGGCAGAGTAGATCGCTGCCACAACCAGATACGTATTGGTGTACGGATTGCAGGCACGCAGCTCGAAACGCGTAGCATACGGATTGCCCAAATCGCGAATCAGGCCGGCCAGAATCGTACGGTTACGGGACGGCTGGTCCGGACGGTGGCCCAGGGACGTAACGATACATACCGGAGCTTCAAAACCGGGTTTCAGACGGTTCAGGGAGTCATTCGTAGCCGATACAAACGGATTGATGGCTTCGTAGTTCTTGAGCATGCCCATCAGTGCACCATAGCCCACAGCGCTCATGAAGTCCTTATACTGGTCATCTGCCGTAAAGAGGTTGTGCGTCTTGCCATCGCTGGTGACAGCAGCCATGCCGATATGGGTGTGTTCACCGTTGCCAGCCAGGCCAATCATCGGTTTAGCCTTGAAGCTTACTTCGAGACCAATGGAACGGAAGGTTTCTTTAACAACCGTACGCACGAAGATTTCGTTGTCAGCAGCCTGCAGGGCATCGGCAAACTTCCAGTCGATTTCCAGCTGTTCACAAACATGGGTCATATTGCCGCTGCCGTCAATCTGCGCCTTGAGGCCGCCAACTTCCTTATGGCCCATTTCCACCTTGAAGCCATATTTATCGAGTTCAAGCAGGCAGTTTTCCATCGCCGTGCGCACAGCACCATGCGTACGTTCCCAATACTGCTCCTGCATAACCTGGGAGGCAGACATTTCTTCAATCGCAGCTTCTTCGAGCGGGGTCTTAACCCAGAATTCCAATTCCGTAGCCGAGGTGAACTGAATGTCGACCACATCATTGCCATCAATGCTTTCAAGGCCGGAAATCTTGGGGTGTTTCTTGAACGTAGCGAGCAGTTCTTCTTTCACATAGTTCAGCGTGTCTGCCAGCACTGCACGAGAGTCAACGCGCTTGCCTTCATGTACAAGGAAGGACGGAATACGCAGGGTACCTACCGGCTTGCCCGTTTCTTCATCGTAGAATTCCATATTGTAATCAACGAACCAGTTAACGGTTGGGTCAATGGGCATATCGACCTTGGCGTTATTCAGGGTGGCAATACCCGTCAGCACAACGGAAGAACCATCGGTCTGCACAGCAGTACCAGCATAGAAATCATCCATATCTTTCAGGAAAATACCTACGGGAATCTTTTCGTCCGTATCGTTGCCGGCCATATCCACACCCACGAGGGATACGAATTTAATTTCCGGATGCGCTTTAAGCTGCTCAATAATATCCTCTTTTTTCGAATTCGCCGGAATCACATACAGTAAATTTTCCACGTAAAACCACCCTTTCAATGATATCAATACGAAAAAGCCATGCAAACACACCCCAAATGGGGAATTATGTCTGCATGGCTCCATTGCCAAAAGCTATTTTTCTTTACAAGAAAGATATTATCATAACCAGGAACTCTTGTAAAGACCTTTTCTATGTATTTTTATGTATACTTTACTTGAGCATAGCCAGCATCGTACCAGCAGCTACTGCTGTACCGATTACACCAGCCACATTCGGACCCATCGCATGCATCAGCAGATAGTTGCCCGGTTTAGCCTTCATGCCCACCATCTGGCTTACACGTGCAGCCATCGGCACAGCGAAAACACCAGCCGAACCAATCAGCGGATTGATCTTCCAACCGGACAGGCGGCACATAAGCTTGCCAAAGAGCACACCACCAGCCGTACCGGACATAAAGGCCACGAGACCAAGACCGATGATGAGCAGCGTTGCCGGCTGCAGGAAGTCGTCTGCATTCATGGTCATGCCCGTACCGGTTGCCAGGAAAATCGTCACGATATTGCACAGGGAATTCTGCGCCGTATCGGAAAGACGGTCCATAACACCGGATTCACGGAACAAGTTGCCCAGCATCAGGCAGCCCAGCAGAGCCGCAATCGGCGGCAGGAGCAGGCTGATGATGATAGCCGCAACAATTGGGAAGCAGACACGCTCGAACTTCGTCACTGGACGGAGCTGTTCCATCGCCACTTCACGCTCTTTCTGCGTGGTCAACAGCTTCATAATCGGCGGCTGAATCAGCGGCACCAGCGACATGTAGGAGTACGCTGCTACGGCGATAGCTCCCAAAAGATGCGGGGCCATCTGAATGGACAGATAGATAGCCGTCGGACCGTCAGCACCACCGATGATGCCGATAGCACCAGCTTCCTGCACATTAAAGCCCAGGAGCATAGCGCCAACCAACGCCACGAACACGCCAATCGGGGCAGCTGCTCCCAAAAGCAGGGTCACCGGACGCGCCAGCAGCGGGCCAAAGTCCGTCATCGCACCTATCCCCAAAAAAATCAGCGGCGGGAAGATTTCATTGGCAATACCATAATGGATAGCCTGCATAAGTCCCGGTTCTTCTAAAAATCCCGTACGCGGAAAGTTGGCCAGGATACAGCCAAAAGCAATCGGACCTAAGAGCAACGGCTCAAATTCCTTGACAATAGCCATGTAAAGAAGCACCAGACCAACGAGAATCATAATGCCATTGCCCATGGTGAACGCAGAAAAACCACTGTCTAACCAAACGGCCTGCAGGGAAACGGCAAATGCTTGTAATAATTCCATGATAATTCCTCCTTCCCTGCTTTAACCCCGGCTCTGAATTGCGTTACGGCCGGAATTTTTCCAGTTGTTGCGTTCGATTGGACGAATGGCTTTCACCGTACCCGCACAGCCCATGCTGGCGACCGCCGCAGCAATAACGGCAACCACCTCAGGAGAAATCCCCTCTTCCACAGGTACAGATGCTGCAGGCTCTGGCTCTGACACGGGTTCCGGCTTAACCGGTGCCGCTTCTTCGGGCGCAGCTTTCGGCTTCGTGGGGTCAATATAATGAATCAAATTAATGACCACACCTAAGGCGATTAGCACCAAGAACACAACGGTCATGTTGATTAACATAATAATCAACGGATTGGTTGTTACTGGATGTGACATATACTCACCTCATTCATTTTTTAGGCATCCCTTACCTAATCCTGCCTAAATTTAATTATACCAGTGTACTGTCTCGTCTACATTTAATGATTGCTTACGCCATATTATGAGCCAAGTAGTACACTAAGTTATTATAACTCAGATTTATAAAAATAGAAATACCCTTTATATGAATACTGCTTATAGCTGAAAGTTATGCAAGCGCCGCCTTAAAAATCCCATTCCTGCAAACGCTTGACGTATAACTTCTGAAATGCCGGATATTCACCCAAACCTTTCAGGCTAACCCGCACGGAAAAACCTGCCGCCTGCAGACGGCTTAACCAAGATTCCGCTTCTGCGCCTGCAATATCCTCATTGACATGAGCCCCGCCAGATAGAAGCAAAGGCGCCAGCAGAATATCTTTCGCGCCCTTTGCCTGCAATCTTGCCAACACCGCCGCAAAATCCGGCGTATCTGTCGGCTCAATTACACCGATGTGGGCCGGGAAACCAGCCTTATCGGCATCTACCTGCAGATTTTCATAAGCCGGATTATGCTGATGCGGAGAACCATGGCCCACAAGCACCAAATCCTCGCCAGCTTCCAGCGGAAAAATTTCCTGCAGAACAGCCAGCATATCGGCTCCATCAGCAGGACACTCCATCAAGGGACGAGAAATCAGCAGACGGTCAAACTTCTGCCGATAAGGTTCTATAACCTGCAGAACTTTCTTCTCGTATTCCTCACCTGCAGTAAGATATCCCGGCTGAATGATGACTTCCGTAAAACCATCCGCCAACAAGCCATCCAAGGCTTCCGACAGAGAATCCATATAGACTCCCTGCTCCGTGAGTTTTTTGCGAATAAACACCGAGGTATAGGCCTGCCGGAGCGTAAACTCCGGAAAGGCCGCCTCTATCTGCTTTGCAGCAGCATCAATGCAGTTCTTGCGTGCCTGCTCATTAATCACACCAAAGCTGGCAAATAAAATGGCTTTTTTCATATCAGCCCTGCTCTTTTTTGACCACATCAGCAATTTCGTTGCAGATTCGGTCGAGCTGTGCCTGGTCCGGGCCTTCTGCCATTACACGGATAAGGGGCTCCGTACCGGACGGACGCACGAGAATGCGACCATCATTGCCCAGTTCGGCTTCACCCTTGGCAATAGCCGCGGAAATGGCTTCGTTCTTCTCCCAGCCTTCCTTCGTAGCTACGCGCACATTGACCAGCAGCTGCGGATAGGTCGTCATAAGTGCCGTGAGTTCCGAAGCCTTGCGGCCACTGCGCTTCAGGGAAGACAGAACCTGCAGAGCCGTGATGGGGCCGTCACCAGTGGTGCTGTAATCCGTGAAGATGATATGACCGGACTGCTCGCCGCCGATTTTGTAGCCGCTCTTGAGCATGTTTTCGAGTACATAACGGTCACCAACCTGCGTACGCGACCACCAGCTTCTTTAATCGCCTTATGGAAGCCGATGTTGGCCATAACCGTGGAAACAACCGTCTTATGCGGCAGAGTGCCCTTCTTAATCATATCCTGTGCACACATTACGAGGATATGATCGCCATCGATAATCTGTCCCTTTTCATCCACGCAGAGGCAGCGGTCAGCATCACCATCATGCGCGATACCGAAGTCAGCATTGTTTTCCACAACAGCTTTCTGCAGGGATTCCATATGCGTGGAGCCGCAGTTGTCGTTGATGTTTACACCATTGGGCAGAGCATGGATAACCTTGACCTTGGCGCCCAGTTCACGCAGGACCTTAGGCATTACTTCATAAGCTGCACCATTGGAGCAATCGAGCACGACTTTCATGCCATCGAAACGCTCGGAGCAGGTGCTGATAACGAATTCAATATACTGGTTGAGCAAATCCGTACGATACTCGATATGACCGATTTTCTCACCCGTCGGACGAGCCAGATTATCGTCATTTTCGAGCTGATGCACGATTTCTTCGAGTTCATCTTCCACCGCATCCGGCAGTTTGTAGCCGTCGCCGCCGAAGAACTTAATCCCGTTGTCATGGAACGGATTGTGGGATGCGGAAATCACGATACCAGCCTTAGCCTTATGACGGCGAGCCAGATATGCGATAGCCGGGGTCGGAATAACACCAGCCAGCATAGCACGGCCACCGGCAGAGCAGATACCAGCCGTCAGGGCTGCCTCAAACATTTCACCGGACAGGCGCGTGTCACGACCGATAAGAATCAGCGGCTGTTCCTCGCTGTCGCGACCAAAGTAAATCGTAGCCGCACGACCCAGGCGATAAGCCAGTTCCGGCGTCAGGTTCACATTAGCCTCACCGCGTACACCATCTGTACCAAATAATCTTGCCATAATCAAAAAATCCCCCTATAATAGCGGCATTTGCCACCTTTATTTACACATATTGATTATCTTATCATATTTTTTTCAGAAAATCCACGCCACAAGCAATAAAAAAGCGGGGCCTTTCTCTCCCGCTTGCACAAGAGGCAGAAGAAAACAGCCCCCATTATTTGTATTATGACGTTTTAACATATTTCAGGCTTTCAATCGCTTTTTGTACCTGATGTTCAGCTTCCATGTCTCCGGTATCATAGAGGAAGGTAAAAAACCAACCAGAATTTCTTCTCGATAATGCCGCAACCTCAACTTCAACATCATAGCCATCCAGCTGACCAATAAAATGGAACCTTCTCAGAGGAATATGATTAACCAGTTCACTTTTCTGACTTGTCAGTTCAACATTCTGTACTTTATACTTATCGATTATTTTATAAATCCGTTTATGCGGTTCTTCCTGCATATATTTTTTTCTGTCTTCTGGCAAATACAGATTCTCAATATGTAAATCAACAAATATATGATCCCCTTCTGCCTGGCTTACGATATATCCTTCATCAGAATCAGCCAGATAATGCATTTCCACTGGCAGCTCGATTTGTAACGCCTGGTCTTCAGCAGCGATAAACCTGCTTTTTTCCCAAAAGCATTCATCCAGCCTCTGAAAAACACCATAATCATTCAAAATCCACATACTTCCTATAAGAGCAACCGCTAATAAAAAAAAGCGTATGATAATCATCCCCTCATCTATCGTTTTTTATCCCCAACGGGAGCCAATATGCCTCCGTCCCCGCAATCTGATCCGGTGAGAACCGAGCATAGAGCGCACTGGGATTCTTTCCCAGCATAAAACAGCTGAGTGTCTTATACCCCGAAATCCTTGCCCAACGTTTCCCCCTCTGGCGTCCTTTCCTCAATCAGGATTTCCAGGGGATGCAAACGATAGATGGCATTAGCCGTACGCCCGTCCGGCAGCAGGATGGAACCATCACGCAACACGGCCAAATCATAGAACGACACAAAGGTTATGGCGTCATCCGCCTCCGTGGTCAATGTGTTTTTCTTCATGGCCTTCATCAGGAATTTGGTCGTAGCACAATCCTCCTGATAATCATGGAAACAGGAAAAAAGAAATGGATGGCGGCGATGGAAACGCCCTGTGCTAATGCTCACCCCCGGCTCCGAAGCCAGAAAAATCTCATTCAGCCAGATGCAGGGTTTTCGTTGGATATTTATCCGCATAACCTTCATATTCCACAAAGGGGAATATCTCCCGATTTAACAAATCACGCCAATCTGCACACATTGCCTTCACCTGTCCATCATTTTTTTAAGATGCCGAGCTTCTCGCGCCGGCAGAACCAAAACCACTTTTCGCCCCGGAACTGCTGGATGATTTTGCCGAACTGCTGCCCTTGCTGCCAGACGATGTTCTGACCTTAATCGCACTGCCCCGTGAGGAACTGCTGAAACTGCTGCCGCTGCGATAACCTGTATTCCTTGGATCTTCTTTTTCCTTCATGGGAACTACCGGTCCATTGGGGATAAAGCGTCCCTGAACTACGCTATAGCGTCCGCCCGCGCCGCCGCTCAGCCCGTGAAACATATAATACCCGGCAGCCAGTCCGGCAATCATTCCCTCAGAGCCATGTAAAAAACGCAAACTGCCATCCTCTTCCCGTTTGATGGTTACAGAACGGCCATCCTCATAGGTCGCGGTTTCTGAACCATCTTCATTCTGTGTCAGTGTATACTCCCGACCTTCATCATCCACCAACGTCTGCGTTCCTTCATCCTGCTCGGCAAGGCTATCCGCATCCTCTGCCAGCCAGGACGCAAAAGCCGCCGTAGTCGCTACCGCCGTAAAAACCGCCAAGACCTTGGTTGTCTTGCTGCTTAACAAAAGACCCAACTCCTCATTAATAATTATATGATGTAATAATGCACAATCCCAACGGGCCGCAGCACTGCGGCATGTTGCCCAAATGTTGCAAGGTGCTGCCATGAAACATATCACTCAAATACCAAACGATTATATCACTATAATCTTAATAAATGGTTAAATCTTTCTTGGTTTTATATTAAAGATTTGCATATAACAAAAACCCGGTAAAACTTTTCATACAATAAGTTTTACCGGGTTTATAACCTTAGAATCTATTACATGAACTAGCCAAAAAGAGCAATCTGGTCAGATTCGCCCATGCCATCTAGGCAGCCGTGTTCACGCAGGATTTCGATATTGGTTTTGGAAATACCTGTGCGGCGGCGCAAATCTTCGATACTGGTGAAAATGCCATCCTTGCGGGCCTCGACAATGCTTTGCGATGCTTTTGTTCCCATGCCGCCCAAGCTTGCCAATGGCGGCAGCAGGGATTTTTCGTGGATGATGAATTTTTCTGCATCGGAGGTATAGATATCCACATTCTCGCAGTCGTAGCCGCGCAGGTACATTTCCCACGCCAGCTGCAGTACAATCAGCGTTGCATTCTGCTTGGCATCCAATTTCTTCTCCTTGGAAATTGCTTCGAGTTCGTGAATCTGCTGCCCCACATATTCCTGCCCCTTGGCAATGACGTTGGCATCAAATTCGTCGGCGCGGATGGAGAAATACGCCGCATAGTAAGCCAGCGGATAATGCACCTTACAGAAGGCGATGCGGTAGGCCATCATAACGTAAGCCGTTGCATGGGCACGCGGGAACAGGTATTTGATTTTCTGGCAGGAGTCAATATACCACTGGGGAATATCGCCGTCCTGCAGTTTTTTGACAACATCCGGGTCAATGCCCTTGCCCTTGCGCACCTTTTCCATGGTCTTAAAGGACAGCAACGGGTCAATGCCGTGATGAATCAAATACATCATGATATCGTCACGGGCCGAAATGGCGTTCTTGATGGTACACTGCCCGCTGCGGATAAGGTCCTGAGCGTTGCCCAACCACACATCCGTACCATGGGAGAAACCGGAAATACGCACCAGGTCCGAGAACACGTCCGGATTGGTGTCGTCTATCATCTGCCGGGTAAACGGCGTACGGAACTCCGGAATGCCGAAGGTTCCCGAAGTTGCCCCCAGTTCCTCGGGCGTGAGCCCCAAGGCATCTGTGCAGTTAAACAGCGACATGGTGGCCACATCATCAAAGGGAATGGTCTTCGGGTCACGGCAGGTCAAATCCTCCAGCATCTTGATTACCGTCGGGTCATCGTGGCCCAGAATATCGAGCTTAACCAGACGGCTGCTGATGGAATGGTAATCGAAATGGGTGGTAATCGTGCCGCAGTTCATATCGTTGGCCGGGTGCTGAATGGGCGTAAAGAAATGTACGTCCATATCGCGGGGCACAACCATGATGCCGGCAGGATGCTGCCCGGTCGTGGATTTCACGCCCATACAGCCATGGGCCAGCCTGTCGATATAGGAGATATGTTTCTTTATCCCCTTTTCCTCAAAGTATTTTTTCACATAGCCAAAGGCCGTCTTATCCGCTACGGTCTGAATGGAACCAGCGCGGTATACGTTGTCCTTGCCAAAGAGGATTTCCGTGTACTTATGCGCCACTGGCTGATAGGTACCGGAGAAGTTCAAATCGATATCGGGAACCTTGTCCCCGTCAAAGCCCAGGAATACGGCGAACGGGATATCGTGGCCGTCCTTGATGAGCGGCGTGCCACAGACCGGGCATTCCATATCCGGCAGGTCATAGCCACAGCCGTAGGAACCATCCGTGATGAACTTGCTGTACTGGCAATGCGGGCAGCGCCAATGCGGTGGCAGCGGATTAACCTCGGTAATCCCCGTCATGGTGGCGATAAAGGACGAACCTACGGACCCACGAGAACCAACCAGATAGCCGTCGTCATTGGATTTTTTCACGAGGCGCTGGGCAATCAAATAGAGCACCGAGAAACCGTGGCCGATAATGGGCTTTAATTCCTGCTGCAGACGCGCTTCCACGATTTCCGGCAGGTTTTCGCCATACATGGATTTTGCGCGGTTGTAAGACATGGATTCAATTTCCTCGTCCGCCCCCGGAATCATCGGCGAATACAAATCGTCCGGAATAGGCTTGAACTTCTCAATCATGTCGTTTATCTTTCGGGGATTGGTTACCACTGCTTCATAGGCTGCTTCCTCGCCCAGATAGGAAAATTCAGCCAACATTTCCTCGGTCGTGCGCAGGTAAAGAGGCGGTTGGAAATCAGCATCCTTAAACCCTTTGCCCTTCATGATAATTGCCCGGTAAATGCTGTCTTCCGGATTGAGAAAATGCACGTCACAGGTAGCCACGAGCATTTTGCCCAGCTTTTTCGCCAGCTCAGCTACCTTGAGATTGATGTTGATTAAGTCTTCATCCGTGTTGATGTTGGGGAATTTTTCTTCCCGCTTCAAAAAGTCATTGTTGTGGATGGGCTGGATTTCCAGATAGTCATAGAAGGACGCAATCTCGATGAGCTGTTCCTCACTCTGCCCTTCCACAATTGCCCGGATAAGCTCGCCCGCTTCACATGCCGAGCCGATGATGATGCCGTCCCGATATTCCTCAATGATATTCTTGGGCAAACGCGGTCGATTTTTATAGAAATATTTTACATGGGATAGCGACACCATCTGATAGAGATTGCGCAAGCCGTTGGGGTTCTTCGCCAGGAAAATAATATGGTTAGCACGCTTCTGCTGGTAATCCTCTCCCGTAAGGTATCCTTCCATGCCATAGATAACCTTGATATTGAGTTTCTCTGCAGTCTTGGCCGCATCCGGGTAAGCCTGCACCACACCGTGGTCGGTGATGGCAATGGCCGGCCAGCCCCAGCTGTCAGCGGTCTTGATAAGGTCTTTTACGGACACCACGGCATCCATATCGCTCATGGTCGTATGGGCATGCAGCTCCACGCGCTTGACCTCGGCATTATCCTCGCGCTTCTTGAGTTCCTTCTTGGCTAAAGAATCCACAAAGACCACATACTCATTCATATAGGTATCAAAGCGCACGGAACCCCTGATGCGGACAGCCATGCCCTCCTTGAGCTTGCCCATGATTTCGTCGAAGTCCTCTTCCTGCCCATTGCGACCCTTGCCGGGCTTAAAGAACTTCTTGCAGGCAATGCCGTCCGATTCATCCGACAGGCAGAACGCCAGCATCTTGGTACCGGTCTTGAATTCGATGGTCTTGAGACCGGAACCGGCACCTTCGCCGATAAAGCCTTCCAGAATAACGCTCTTGGTTTCCCCATCCAAATCGGCAATCAGCTGGCGTTCGCCCATAATATTGCGGCCAAAGATGGTATTGCCCGCACTTTGTACCACCACAGGACGAGAAAAATCTTCCCGTTTGGGGGCAGGTGCCGCCTTGGGCTTGGTCTCTGCTTTGGCCGGTTTTGCTGCTGGTGCAGGCGCAGCCTGATGTTCACTGCGCGTTGTTTCTGCAATGCGTTCCTTACGCAAAGCCGCCTGATATTCCGGTGTATTGAAGCTGTCATCCACAGAAAGATTCTGCAAGACTTCATCACTGGCCTCACAGATTACTGGACAGCGGTAGCCCAGCATATCCTTGATGGTATGGCTCATCATCTGCATTACCCCATGGGCCCGCATGATTTCACCGCCGAGCTCACCGGGAACTTTAATCGTGAGCTTGCTGCCGTCCACCACGTACTTCGAGCGCTTCAACAGCTGAAATACGGTCGGATTGTCTTCCGCCACCACCGTCACGAGCTGCGGCCAGACCTTGCTGATACCGTCTTCAATATCAATGATATCCTGATAGAAGATAACCCTTTGCAGATTACACTTGCCCTTAATCTGCTCCGCCGCCCGCTGCAAAAGCGCATCAGGAATAAGCGTTTGACTGGTCAAAGCAATTTCCCAAAGGCTCTCTTTGACGCTGACTTCCACATGACGAATTACAGCATTCTTTAACAGCGTCTTATCCTCATCATCCAAAGTCATCCCCTGCACCAACTGCCAAAACATATTCTCTTGTTGCGGAACAATACGGTACTTCTGCATAAACTGCCTTTCTTTTTACTCAGGATAAAGCTCCCGGTACTTCTTGCGGTCGCCAATGACCTGCCTTACATATTCCCGCGTTTCCTTAAACGGAATCGCATCAATATCATGAAAGGAATAGCTCCAATCCTTTTCCTTCATCCAGCTCTTTACATTGCCCCGACCTGCATTATAGGCCGCCAAGGCCAACACATCATTACCCTTAAATTCACGCTGCAATTCTGCCAGATACCAGGTTCCATAGCGAATATTCCGATCCGGCTCATGGAGATTATCCAGACTGTAGCTCTTATCGCCAATCTGTCCGGCAATCCACTCTGCCGTGTCGGGCATCAGCTGCATTAAGCCCACTGCGCCCCGATGGGACAGGGCTGTGTGCTTAAACTTGCTTTCACTTTTAATCACGGCAGCGGTGAGATTGCTGTCCACATGATAGATTTCCGCATATTTCATCACCGTATCATGATAAGGGTACACATAAAAATACTTCCGCTGTACCGGCTCAAATTGCAGTACAAAAAACGCACTGAGACTTACAAGCAAAATAAATAAAGCAACGCAAAAGCAGGTTGCCATGCGTCGCTGAATACGCCGATTCTGCTGGACCCTGTCACGAAATCCCTGCATGGGTCCACTCCTTCCAAAGTTTTTCTGCCTGCTGGAAACTTTCCTCCAGGCTTCCACTATTATCAATAAAGGTATCTGCCCGCTTTTTCTTCTCACCAAGCGGCATCTGGGCGGCAATGCGCCCCCGGGCCT
Source organism: Pseudoselenomonas ruminantium (assembly GCA_902785885.1). Lineage (GTDB taxonomy): Bacteria > Bacillota > Negativicutes > Selenomonadales > Selenomonadaceae > Selenomonas_A > Selenomonas_A ruminantium_M. Next base: position 6,614 of record CADAAS010000042.1, on the reverse strand, counting down.
CCTCTTCCGTATAGCCATTGCGCCGCATCAGGCGCGCAAGCTGGGTAGCCTCATCGACAAATATCAAACAACTCTCCTCTGTCATTTTATCCCATCCGGCTTCAAAGAGCAATGGCACATCGAGGATAATCAGCGGAAAATTTTTCTTCTGCATGCATTCTATCTGCTGATGCATAACATGCGCCAAAATAGGATGGGTATGGTCATTAAGCCACTGCCGCTCGGCTTCATCGGCAAAGACCTTGCGGCCAATCGCCCGACGGTCAAGCGTGCCATCCGGTTGCAGTATCCCTTCACCAAAATGCTGCACATAAATCTTATAGAGCACGCGTTTTGGCTTGGACAGATGATGGGCGATGGCATCCACATTTAAGACCGCCGCGCCCTTTTCCCGAAAGAATTTGGCCATGGTGCTCTTGCCGCTGGCAATGCCTCCGGTGAGGCCAATAATCCGCGCCATCATTCACCCTCCTGACAATTCGGGCAAAAATGCGTGCCACGCCCGCCCACGGCTATGCGCTCAATGACCGCACCGCAATTGCGGCACTGCTCGCCCTTGCGCCCGTAGACATAGAGATGTTCCTGATGGCTGCCCTTGCCGCCTTCACCATTTTGATAATCACGGAAGGTCGTGCCGCCATCGGCAATCCCATCGGCAATTACCTTATTGACACTTTCCCATAATTTGCCACATTCTGCCTGCGTCAAGGAATTAGCCGGGCGCAGGGGGTGAATCCCCGCCAAAAACAACGCTTCATCTGCATAGATATTCCCAATGCCGCCAATGTATTTCTGATTGAGCAGGAAGGACTTTATCGCCACTTTCCGCTGATTAGCAGTCTTATAGAGATATTCTGCCGTAAATTCTGCCGACAGTGGTTCCGGCCCCATTTCAGCCAGACCTTTTAACATGCCCAACTCCTGTGGCTTAAGGCCATGAATCGTCCCCAAGGTGCGGGTATCGCCATAGACGAGGCTAGCGCCATCCTGCAAATGGAATATCACCCGCGCATGATGGTCGCTTGTCTCGCCCGTAGGTTCATAGACGAGCCGCCCTGTCATGCGCAGATGAAAGACCACCTTGCTGTCATTATCCAGCTCCATGAGCAGATACTTGCCCCGGCGGTTCATGCCCTTGATGGTTCTGCCCGTAACCAATGCACGGAAACCTTCCACATCAGGCCACTTAATCATGCGGGGCAGACGGATATCCAAGTTCATGATTGTTTTCCCCGCCACCTGCGTATCCAAATAGCAGCGGATGATTTCTACTTCTGGCATTTCCGGCATTTTACTTCGCCTCCGCCCAGTTCTTCCCTGCGTGCATATCAATAAGCAGCGGCACGGAGAGTTTCACAACGTTTTCCATGGTTTCCCTGAGGATGGTCTCCACCTGCTCACGCTCGCTGTCCACTACTTCGAGTACCAGTTCATCGTGTACCTGCACGAGAATACGGCTCTTGACACCGGCTGCCTGCAATTTGTGATACACCGCAATCATGGCCAGCTTGATGATATCGGCTGCCGCGCCCTGAATGGGCGTGTTCATCGCCATGCGTTCCGCCAGTGAACGCTGCATGAAGTTACGGCTGTTGATTGCAGGCAGTTCACGGCGCCGGTCGAAGATGGTCTTGACAAAGCCATCCTTATGCGCCTGTTCCACCGTATCATCAATAAACCTTTTTACCCCCGTATAGCGGGCAAAATAATTGTCAATATAGCTTTTGGCATCCTTGCGGGCAATATGGAGGTCTTTTGCCAGGCCAAAGTCACTGATACCATAGACAATGCCGAAGTTAACCGCCTTGGCATGGCGGCGAAGTTCGCCGCTGACCTGTTCCAAGGGCACGCCAAATACCTCGGAAGCCGTACGGGCATGAATGTCCTGCTCTTTCTTAAAGGCATCCATGAACAATTCATCCTGCGACACATGCGCCAAAATGCGCAGTTCAATCTGGGAATAATCCGCCGACAGCAAGCAGTCATAGCCCTCACCCGGCTCAAAAAGTGCACGGATGGTTCTGCCTTCTTCCGTACGCACGGGGATATTCTGCAGGTTCGGGTCCGAGCTGGATAACCTGCCCGTAGCCGTCACGGTCTGATTGAAGCTGGTATAAATGCGGCCTTCCGCACCAATCAAATCCCGCATGCCATCAATATATGTGGATTTTAATTTGCTCAACGTGCGGTACTGCAGCACCTGCTCCACCACAGGATGCTTGTCCCGCAGGGTTTCGAGCACCTCCGCATTGGTGGAATAACCAGTCTTGGTCTTCTTCACCGGCGGCAGTTCCAGGCGTTCAAAGAGGACTTCCCCCAACTGCTTGGGCGAATTGATGTTAAACTCCGTTCCCGCCAGCACATAGATATCTTCCTGCAGTGCCTTTAAGCGGGCTTCAAGCTCTGCCCCCTTCTTGTCCAGCTCCTCACGATTGATATAAATGCCGTTCTGCTCCATGGTCGCCAGCACCTCCACCAAAGGCAGCTCAATATCGGCATAGAGTTTTTCCAGCCTTAATTCGGCAAGCTTAGCCGCTAATACGGGCTGCAGGCTGGCCAAGGCATAAGCCTCCCAGACATTTTCTGCCTGTTCACTAGTCAAACCTTCCGGCTTTTGCAGACTGGGCAGATATTCCTGCACCAATCTGTCCAGTTCATACTTGCTGGCCTCAGGCGCTAACAGATAAGCGACCAGTTCCATATCAAAGAAGCTGTCTGCTGCAGCCACACCTGCCTGATAATAAGCCTTTAACCCCTTTACCACAGCAGGCTTTTCGGACATGGATTTCCGCAATACCGACAGGCCTTCGCTATCGGCAATAAAGCCCAGCTTTTTAGTGGGGAGCACGCAGACCGCTGCGCCCGTAAGCTTGGCAAACGGTGCCTTGCCCGAAAATACGCCGCTGACGGCGATACTTTCTGCCTCTTTCAGTTCTTTTTCTACAGCAGCTTTATCCCAAATATCATACGACAGGTCAACTTCCACAGCCACAGGCGCAGAAAAATCCAGCAGAATTTCACCCTCGCCGTAAATCTTTGCGAAGTTTTTCCAGACCGCTTTAAGCTCATGGCTGTCGCAGAATGCCTGCATCCGCTGATGGTCGGGCGTGATACTGTAGCTCGGCCAATCCAGTTCCATATCCGGTACCTGACATTCGATGGTCGCCAGTTCCTTCGAGAGAACGGCCTGCTCCCTGTTTTCAGCCAGGCGTTCCTTGAGTTTCTTGCCGGAGATATCCTCGACATGATTTAACACTTCCTCCAGCGAGCCATATTCAAGCAGCAGTTTGCTGGCTGTCTTTGGCCCGACGCCCGGCACACCGGGGATATTATCCGAGGTATCCCCCATGAGGCCCTTCAAGTCGATAAGCTTAATTGGTGGAAAACCATATTCCTCAACAAAAGCCGCTTCATCATATTCCTTTAATTCCGAAATGCCCTTCTTGGTCAGTAACACCTTCAGATTTGGTCGCACCAGCTGCAAGGCATCACGGTCCCCCGTGACCACCATAACTTCGTGACCTGCTCCAGCCGCCTTTGTCGCCAAAGTCCCGATAATGTCATCGGCCTCATAGCGTTCCTTTTCGATAAATGAGATACCAAAAGCTGCTGCAAATTCATGCAGCAGCGGAATTTGGGCGAGGAGCTCTTCCGGTGTTTTGTCCCGGGTTCCCTTGTAATCGGCATACCGTTCCGTACGAAAAGTGGTTTTGCCCTTGTCAAAGGCAATAACCAGTTTATCCGGCTGTAATTCCGTAAGCAGCTTCGTGAGCATATTGGAAAAACCAAAAATCGCATTGGTCGGCCGACCTTGGGAATCCGTCAGCGGTGGCAGAGCGTAAAAGGCACGATACATCAAGCTGCTGCCATCCAAAATTACAAAACGCTGGCTCAAGCGAATTCCTCCCTATGTTGTTCTTTATATAATCTTATTTCTTCGTCTTATCCTCATCGCTGGCTTTTTCGGCTTTCACCTGTCCAACTTCCTGTGCCACACCTACAACCTTATGGTCAATTTTCTGCGTGGCATCAATTTTTTCCTCCCTGCTGTCCAGATTGGACTTTTTCTCGTCCGGCACAAACTTCATGACAAAGTTGTTCTTGTCCACAGCACCATCCAGCTTAAACAAGGTCTTGGCATCAGCCAGCTTGCAGTAAAGGACATCCTTCTTGTCCACACCATCAGCGGTTCCCAACGTGCTGATGAGTTTCTGCGTCTTGTCATTCCAGCCTAAATCCACATGGACAGCATCAGCCAAATCGATTGCCGGCAGATAGATTACCCCATTCTGTTCCACGGCCTTGTTTTTCATCTTCTCGCCATTGACATAGAGCGGATAAATCTTGGCCACATAAGTGGGTTCACCATCAGAGGCACTAATTTTCTTTTCAATTTCCTCATTGCTGACGAAATTAGACACGCCATAACCAGCCAACCACTTGTTGACATCCTCTACTGACAGATTCTGCCAACCGTAACCATCCGGATAGATATAGTAAACAATTGTATTGTCTGCCAGCTTCTCTACCACAACGCGATTGTAAGTAATTTCTACCGGCGTACCAATTTTTACCAAATCAAACAGTGCTTCTACATCTTTTTCATACATGCGGATACAACCATTGGACACATAATGGCCAATGGAATCCGGATTATTGGTGCCATGAATGCCATAATTGCCCTGAATCTGCATCCAGCGATACCCCAACGGACAGTCCGGACCAGAGGGAATTGTCCTGCCCGTAGACGGGCTGGTCCAGGACGGATTTACATCCTTGGACTGAATCTTGTAATACCCCACCGGAGTCGGCGTATACGGCGTACCAGGACCAATGGGATACAGGCGAATCTTTTCCGTTCCTTCAAACAGGGCCAAGGAACGCGCTGCCAAATTAATGGAAATCTTCTTCTCCAAGGATTTCTTCTCCGGCTCGGCAGCTGCAGGTTCCGCTCTCTTCACCTCAGCAGCTGCTGTCGTTGCCGCTGCTGGCTGAGTTTCCTCCACAGGTGCTGCCGGCACAGAAGCTACAGCCTTGCCCGTTTCCTGGGCAAGCCGCTGTTCCTGTACAGTCGGTTCCTTCACCTGTACCGACATATCTGCCAAAGTCGGCACATGCGCAGGCTCTGCCCCCGCATAAGCAGCCAGGCCTCCCGTAAGCAAAGCAGCCCCCATCAAACCAGCACAAATATTCTTGAGCATACCTAAATCTCTTCTCTCTAGTAAATTTTAACCCGTCACCATGACAAGTCACTTCTATATCCTACCATTTAAACATTTATTTTTCAATACGAATCTACGTAAATTCTTCTAGCTCATTATCAGAGGCTATACGCCTACATAACTTCCATGCTGCAATAATCAAATATCTCAATCATCATGTACTAAGCGCGGGAGCAGATAATATTTTTCGTAGCGTTTGGCAAGCCTGTCTAAACATAGAAAAAAAATTATCTGCGCCTTAGCACATCTTCTTATCTGCCACGATACAGAAATTAATGCTGCGAAAACAGCCCACCGACTGATAATGCTTTTCCGTTGCGTTTGACAGGCCTGTCTAAGCAGAGGAAAAGTATTATCAGCCGGCGGGCGTCTTGTCATGCAGATGTAAACTTAAAGTGCCGGATGAATCTCCCCAAACACCTCTTTATGCTCGTTAATCTTCTCCTGTCCCCCGAACACGCAGAGCACATTCTCCTCCATGCAGGCCTTGACAAGCGGCGCCAGTTTCTGCACATCAGCCTGACGGGTATCGAGAATTTCATCCCTTGCCTGCTGACGGTCCTCCAATGTAATTCCCCGCAGCCAGCAGGTAGCAGCTGCACTGCCCTTCATCTGCGGCGTCAGCGGCGTGTCAATATTGCTCATCGTGCCGATGATGTACTTGTCCATCTCGCGCTCCGATGCGTCAAAGCCCGCCAGATAATCCGCCGTCCCATCGAACACATCCAAGGTTTCCGTAAGATTGGGGTCACGATAGGAGCCAAAGTACATCATGCCGTTGCGGTTAAAGCTGGTGAATGCGCCATAGGCGCCGCCTTGCACGCGGATTTTCGTCCAGAAGTAGTCATAGCGCAGAATGGTTTCCAAAACGTGCATGGTACCCGTGAATCCATAGCCCAGCTTCAGGAAGTTGGCACCCTTGCCCACATACTGCACCCGGCTGGAAGAAGTCAGACCTTCATTGCGGGCCTGTAAATCCCAATGGTATTCCTGTGCAGGATAGATTTCCTTGCCCAACTTTTCCTGGAACTTGCCAAACTCGCCGGCAAATTCTTCATAGAACTTAGCGCTATCCGTGACACTGACAATCAGATTATGCTGATTAAAGATTTTCTTCGCCAGTTCGCTGAGTTTAGCACTAATCGCAGGCAGGTTCGCCGGGAAATCAGCCAGCAGGCCCTTGATAAAGGGATAGAACGGCAGGCCGCCTTCATCGGCGACTATCGCGGCAGGCTCGGCAAGGTCTCGTTCACCGCGCCCATCGACACCATTGAAATGGACGCCTTCTACAACCAGCCCCTCCGCCTCCTGCGTCTACAGAACACCGTGCCGCCCGTCACCACCGACGATGGATGCCTCGACGGCATACAAGTCGACACAATATACATACCC
>CADAAS010000041.1 GCA_902785885.1 Pseudoselenomonas ruminantium | reverse complement strand
TTGGTGGGTGAAATCGTCGTAGATGCAGGTTGTGCCAAGGCCATGCGTGAGCAGGGCGCTAGTATCCTGCCAGCAGGTGTTACGGCCTGTGATGGCGAGTTTGCCGCCGGCAGTACCGTGCGGGTGCTGACATCATCCCAGCAGGAAATTGCCCGCGGTATTGTCAATTTCTCAGCGGAGGACTTGCAAAAGATTCTCGGCCGGCAGACGGACGAGATTGCCAAGCTTTTAACCGGTGATGTGCCTACAGAGGTCATTCACCGCGATAATATGGTGTTAATGGTGTGATGGTCTGGTAATGGACTGATTTTTGGTGGGGAGGAATCGGATTGGATATTCAGGCAGAAGTACGCAAAAAGGCCGAAGCGGCAAAAGCCGCATCCTACAAGCTGGGCACGCTTTCGACCAAGGTGAAGAATGAAGCTTTGCTGGCGATGGCCCATGCCTTGGAGCAGCGTAGCAGTATGATTTTGGCAGCCAATGCGCAGGACTTGGAAGAAGCCCGGCAAAAGGGCGTCAAGCGTTCCTATCTGGACCGTCTGATGCTCGATGAAAACCGTATTGCCGGCATGGCTGAAGGCCTGCGGCAGACGGCGGCTTTGCCTGACCCCATCGGTCAGGGGGATTATTCAACTGTACGTCCTAATGGGCTGGAAATTCGCCGCGTGCGGGTGCCGCTGGGCGTGGTGGGCATTATCTATGAAGCCCGCCCCAATGTTACGGCAGATGCTCTGGCGCTCTGCCTGAAATCCGGCAATGCCGTGCTTTTGCGCGGTGGCAGCGAGGCCATTCGCTCGAATATCGCCATCAGTTCTTTGCTGGCTGAAGAAGCCTATAAGCATGGCATCCCCGAAGGGGCAATTCAGTTTATCGACTTTACGGATAGAGAGGCTGTGGGCGTTATGACGCATTTGACCGGCCTGTTGGATGTCATCATCCCCCGCGGCGGTGCAGGTCTGATTAAGCGCGTGGTGGAGGACAGCTCTGTACCCGTTATTGAAACCGGCACCGGCGTCTGCCATACCTATGTGGATGAGAGTGCGGATTTACAGATGGCGCTCGATATTGCCATCAATGCCAAGACCAGCCGCCCATCGGTCTGCAATGCGATGGAAACGCTGCTCGTGCATAAGAACGTGGCCGAAAAATTCCTGCCCATGCTTTATGAAGCCATGTCGGCTAAAAAAGTGGAGCTGCGGGGCTGTGACAAGTCAAGAGCCATCTGCCCGGAAATGCAGGCGGCAGAAGAAATTGACTGGTCAACGGAATATGGCGATTTGATTCTTTCCGTCAAGGTGGTAGATGACGTGGCGGCAGCGATTGCCCATATTAACCGTTACAATACCGGCCATTCGGAAACGATTGTGACCAAGGACCTCGTAAATGCGGCGCGCTTCCAAAAGGAAGTGGATGCGGCAGCAGTATATGTCAATGCCTCGACCCGCTTTACGGACGGCTTTGAGTTCGGCTTTGGCGCGGAAATCGGCATCAGCACGCAGAAACTCCATGCCCGTGGCCCAATGGGGCTTATGGAACTCACGAGTTCCAAATACCTCATTATGGGTGAGGGACAAGTTCGTTGATGAACATCTTGCGTGGCTACTGGCGCACCTTGCGGCAGTATTGGGCAACACCCAAGGGGCGGCATGACAGTTTGGATTATGGCAGGGCGGTGCTCTTTATCTTGCTGACGATTCTGTTGGCGTATTTAAGTTTGTATGTATGGGGAGGAATCCGGTGATGAAAAGGCGAATCGGGCTGATGGGCGGCACATTTGACCCCATCCATTTGGCTCATTTGCATATTGCCGAGGAATCCCGACAGGCTTTTGCCTTGGATGAAGTGCGCTTTATTCCTGCCGCGCAGCCACCGCACAAGCAGGGGCGAAAAATCGCTTCGGCAGGGCAGCGCATCAAGATGGTGGAGCTGGCTATCGCCGATAATCCGTTCTTTAGGCTCGACCTCTTGGAAATGGATCTGCAGGGGACGTCGTATTCGTGGCGGACGGTGCAGGAAATGCAGAGACGGCTGGGGCAGGATGTGGACCTTTACTTTATCACCGGTTCGGATTCCATTAACGATTTACCCACTTGGAACCATCCGAAAGAGCTGGTAGCGGCCTGCCATTTTATTGGCACCACCCGGCCGGAAGTGCCCTTTGACGAGGGAATGCTGCTGGATTTCTTCGGACCGGAGCTGCGCAGCCGCATTCATGAACTCAAGGTGCCGCGTATGGAAATTTCATCAACCCTCATTCGGCAGCGTATTGCGCAGGGAAAGTCCATTCGTTATTTAGTACCGGAAGCAGTTGCAGAATATATCGAAAAAGAAGGGTTGTATCAATGAGTTTTGCCATGGGCTATGAGGAAATGCGCGCATTGCTGGAAAAGAGCCTGAAACCATCCCGCTATCAGCACTCTTTGGGCGTAGCGGAAACAGCGGTGCTTTTGGCGCAGCGTTTTGGTGTAAATGAGGAACAGGCTAGGATAGCGGGGCTTCTCCATGACTGTGCGCGGGAATATCGCAATGAGGATTTAATCACCGAAGCGGAAAAACGCCTGATTGTGGTGGGCGATATTGAACGGCAGATGCCGTTGCTGCTCCATGCTTATGTCGGCTCACGGTTGGTGACGGAAAAATACGGCATCAGCGACCATGCGATTGAGCAGGCCATCTGGCGGCATACGGTGGGCGGTGCGAAGATGACGAAGCTGGACAAGATTATCTGGTTTGCGGATATGATTGAGCCGAACCGGGATTATCCTGGTGTAGAAGAACTGCGCAGCCTGGCGAAAACCGCTGCCTTGGATGATATGGTGCTGGCAGGACTAACCCAGTCCATAGCCTTTGTGCTGCATAAGGGCGGGCTGATTCATCCCGATACGGTAATAGCCAGAAATGAAATACTGCTTAACAGATAGAAGGTCAGGCGGATGGACAAGAAAAACGTCACCCAGCAAAATATTAAATATAAGCGAAAGCTGCTGGCCCAAAGACGGCGGCGGGCACGGCTGCGGCTGCTGATTGTGCTGATTTTTTTGGGCGTGGTGCTCACGGGAATCCTCTTTGCCGGTTATGCGCTGGTTTCCTTGGGCTCGCGCATCAATCAGGAATATCAGGCCATGTATGATGGCTACAGCCAGCGTCAGCAGGCCAAGCGGGGGCAGATTGACCCGCGCTTTGACGGCTATACCAATGTGCTGATTATGGGCTTGGATGATGGCGTGGACATCGATGGCGGCACCGAAAAGAAGGCCGACGGCATTGTGGTGGCCAGCTTTGAAAACAGTACCGGCAAGCTGCGCTTTATTCATATTCCGCAGGATACCTGGGTGAATGTCACGGGCAGCAAGGAGCAGATGAAGATAAAATATCTTTATGCCATGGGCGGAGCGCCGCTGATGACCCGGCAGGTCAATGCACTGTTGGGCGTTTCCATTCATCAGTACATCGTACTCGATATGCAGGTCTTTAGCGAGTTGATTGACGCCCTGGGCGGTGTGGATATCTATGTGGAGGAGGACATGAATTACGATGACGCCGAGGGCGGTATCGCGATTCACCTGCCGCAGGGGTATCAGCATCTGGATGGCAATCAGGCACAGCAGTATTTGCGTTATCGCAGCGATGATTTGGACGATTTGGGCCGTATGCAGCGGCAGCAGCGTTTTTGCAAGGCACTCTATCAGAATCTCCTGCAGTTTAAAACGCTGACGAAATTGCCCGCTATTGCCGATATCATCAAGCAGCGGGTGGAAACCAGCGCGGAGATTTTTGATTCCATGTACCTGGCCAATACTTTGCGGCATTTGAGCAATGTGCCGCCGGAGAGCGTTGTCCTGCCCGGAGCACCTGCGGAAGATGATTCCTCGATATGGGTGATTGATGATGCTGCAATGGAGCAACGGATGCAGGAGCTTTTTCCTGATGCGGAGAAATAAAGGTAAGATGAACATATATTGGGAGGTTTTTATATGACGATTGAAGAAATGAGCCAGGCAATTTGCAAGGCAGCCAGCGACAAGAAAGCGCGCGATATTGTGGTGATGGACATGCGGGAAATTTCCCCGTCCACGGATTATTTTGTGATTTGCTCCGCCAATACGGCAACGCAGGTACGCGCAATTGCCGACAATATCGAAGACGAGCTGGGCGAGGCCGGTGTGGAATTTAACCACAAGGAAGGCTACCGGGAAGGCGAATGGGTGCTGCTGGACTTCGGTGATGTGGTTGCCCATGTCTTCATGCAGGAAGCCCGCGAATACTATGCACTCGAACAGCTTTGGGGCGATGCCAAGCTGTCCGTTTATGAAGACTGATTGAGGCCGTTATGGAAGAACAACGTAAGAAAAAATACGGCCCGAGCACAGTGGCCACGCTGAAGGTGGTGCGTGAGTCGGAATTGGGCGCATTCCTCGATGCGGAAACCGGCAATACCAATGACGATATCCTGCTGCACAAGAATCAGCAGACCCATCCGGTAAGCATTGGTGATGAGGTTGAGGTGTTCCTGTACCTTGACCCGAATCGCAAGCTGACTGCCAGCATGCGGGTGCCGAAGATGAAGGAAGGGCAGATTGCCCGCCTGAAGGTCATCAACGTGAGCCGCGATGGTGCCTTTGTTGATGTAGGCGCGGAACGCGGCATCTTCATGCCCTATGCGGGCATGCGCGGCCGTCCACAGATTGGCGAAGTGGTCTGGGCAAAACTCTACACCGATAAGTCGGGCAGACTCGCCGTTACCATGGAGGTCGAAGACGAAATGCGCCGCGCCTCCCAGCCGGCCAAGGGCGTCAAAAAAGGACAGATGGTCACGGGTGCCATTTACAACTATACCGATGCCGGCGCCTTCCTGTTCAGCGAAGAACGCTATATTGTCTTTATCGCCAACAAGGAAATGAATCCGCAGTCCCGTCCCAAAGTCGGGCAAGTGGTCACGGCGCGTGTCACCTATATCCGCGATGATGGCCGCCTGAATGCTTCGTTAAAGGAGAGCAAGGAAAAGGCGCTCATTACGGACGCGGAAAAAATCATGGAACTTTTGCATAATCGTAACGGCAAAATGCCTTACAGCGACGAATCCTCGCCGGAGGTTATTCGCGACAAGTTTGGCATTTCCAAGGCTGCCTTCAAGCGGGCCTTGGGTCATCTTCTGCGGGAAAATCGCATCGTGGAGGAAGACGGCTGGACCTATCTCAAAGAAAATTGAATAAATTCAAGCAAAATTTTTCAACCGTTGAAGGAATTTATCCGCAAAGGGCGAATAAGAAAGCTAGAGAAGAATTTAATGGGATATAAAATAGATGGGGGCGAAGTAGATGGCAGCAGAAACGAGTGGAGACAAGAAAGGAATCTTGCTGGAAACCGGCACCAATGAATTTGAAATTGTGGAATTCAGCATCGGACAAGTTAACTATGGCATCAACGTGGCAAAGGTACGTGAGGTAATCACCTGCCCACCGGTGACGGCTATGCCGCAGGCTCATCCCTATATTGATGGCCTGTTCACTCTGCGTGGCAAGGCAATTCCTCTGGTGAACCTGCCGCGATGCCTGAATGTGCAGTCCAAGGCTGAACCGCGCAATGTCATTGTGACGGAAATCAATAACTACAATATCGGTTTCCTGGTGGAAAATGTTTCCCGCATTCATCGTATTTCCTGGAAGGACATGGAGCCGGCTCCGGAAGTTGGCGACCAGTCCCGTGTCGTTGGTATCATCAAGATGGAGGACCGCATTGTCCTGCTCATTGACTTTGAGACGATTATTGCGGAAATCAATCCGGAAATCAATGCAAAACTGACGACTTATGAAGAAGCGACAGAGGATGTTAAGAGCAAACGTTCCGATGTGCATGTCGTTGTGGCAGAAGATTCGCCGATGCTGCGTGACCTCCTGGTTACGACGCTGCATGAATCCGGCTATCGTTATGTCCGCGACTTCGGCAATGGCCAGGATGCCTGGGATTATCTGCAGGGGCTGGCCAAGAAGCCGGGCAAAATCGAAGACCATGTACGCGTGATTATCTCCGATGTCGAGATGCCCAAGATGGATGGTCATCGCCTGCTCAAATTGGTGCGTGAAGATGAGACGCTCGGACAGGTGCCGCTGGTCCTGTTCTCCTCGCTGATCAGTGAGGAAATGCGTATCAAGGGCGAACAACTGGGCGCTTCCGGACAGATTGCCAAACCGGAAATCAATCAGCTGATTGGCCTGTTGGATAATCTCGTGTTTGGGGTGCCCATTAAGGACCCGGATGCGGATGAAGAATAACCGTTGACGGTTGGTTAACATCTATGTGATAAGACGCCCGATGGCTGATAATACTTTCCCTATGCTTATGCAGGCTTGCCTAACGCACCGGGAAAGCATCATCAGCCATCGGGCTGTTTTCTTGCATTACATGTAGTTGCTAAGCCGCCCGCGGGGCTGGTAATATTTTTCCTTCGCCATAGACAGGCTTGTCAAAAGCTGCGGAAAAACATCACCAGCCCCGCGGGCTTATTGCGTACATTACATCGCGAGCTAAATGACGCCCGTGGGGGCTGGTAATATTTTCCTTCGCCATAGACAAGCTTGTCAAAAGCTGCGGAAAACATCACCAGCCCCCACGGGCTTAGTTCGAACCTTGCTCGAACTAATGTATTTAGCCAATTTTATCTTGTAAAACACCGTTTATTTTGCTATACTTTAATTGAAGTAGAGATACTTTCGATGTGAGAGCATCGTAAAAAGCCGTGCTGTGCGTGGAGCAGGATAAAATCCACACCTGAACGTGCCGATGGGCACACGCCTGGTGGCAAGGAGAATGCCGCACCTGCGCAGGGGGTCAAACCTGCACCAGAACGTACCATTAGGTACACGGCTGGCGGCCAGCAGAAAACTCTCAGATTGAATACACATGGGGAGGAGTGATATATCGCTCCTCTTTTTTGTTTTGTGTTACGCTTAGAACTGGAGTAAGTTGTCTGCCATTGTGCCTCGAACCGAGCAATGCACTTAGCGTAAAATATATTGCGGCAGGCCGGTTCTTATGGTAGAATAGGGGATGATTGAAGTTGTGAGCGAGGTATCGTTTGATGAGAAGGTATACATCCCTGTTGCTGACGGCTTTTTTGTTGTTTATCCTGGTTGTGGCAGGCTCGGCATATTTTGCTGGGGCGGGGCATGATGACCGAACCCGGCCTTTGCGGGAGATTGTGGTTTATACCACGTTGCCGGCTGAGCATGCAGCAATTTTAACCAATGCCTAGGAGCAGTCACATAACGTGCGTGCAAACTTTGTGCCGCTGGTCCCTGATGAACTGTTGAAGCGCTTGCAGAAACAGGCAGAAGGGGATGACAACGGAACGGCAGCCATGGTTTTGGCCGACAAGGACACGCTGGCAAAAGCTGCTGTGGCGGGCTATTTAACACCGTATCTTTCCGAAGCGGGCGATCAGGTGCCGGAAAGTTTCCGACAGCAGGACGGCTATTGGATTGGGGTATGGTATGACCCCATTGTGTTCTGCGTGAATAAGGACTACCTGCTGACCTTGCCGTTGGTGCCGGATACCTGGAAGGAGCTGGCAGCACAGCCGAAAGTCCGCATCGGGATAACGGACTTTTTGGCAGCAGATGCATCGGCGAATCTCTTTATGAGCATGCTGGCGCAGTTTGGCGATGTGGCAACCTATGATATTTGGCGGCAGATACACCCCAAGGTCGTGCAGTATGCCCGCTATCTCTCGAATCCAGTCCGCCAGGCGGGCATGGGTGAAGTGGATGTAGCTATTGCCGTGGAGAGCGAGGTCATCCGCTATATGCAAGGGGGCTATCCCTTGAAGATTGTCTATCCGGCGGATGGCACTGCTGCAATGGTTGCGGGAACAGGCATTGCCTATAAGGCGAAGGCTGCCGATACCGTTGCGGCGAAGGAATTTGCGGATTGGCTGCTCTCGGATGAAGCCCAGCAGGCTTTGCAAAGGCAGGATTTTTACTTTGTGCCGACAAATCCCGGAACAATGGCCTATAAGTCCTTTGCGGGCAAGAACATGCTGCTTTTTGACCAGCCTGTGAATTTCACGGCTCAGCAGCGGCATGATTTTTTGGACAGATGGGTCAAGGAAGTCCGCTTTAAGTAAGTTGTTTGGCTGTATTGTGATATGCAGAGGGTACTGTCTGCTGTGCAGGCTGTATCCTCTTTCGTAATTTATGCGTAATGCAATTAGGAGGTCTTTTTTGTGAAAGCAGGTTTTATCAGTCTTGGCTGCTCCAAGAATCTGGTGGATACGGAAATTATGCTTGGGGAACTTAAGAACCATGGCATTGAACTGACGAATAATCCGGCAGAGGCCGATATTTTAATTGTCAACACTTGCGCCTTTATCCAGTCGGCGAAGGAGGAGTCCATCACCACGGTACTCAATATGGCCGATTACAAGGAATCGGGCCGCTGCCGCAGCCTGATTGTAACGGGCTGCTTGGGCCAGCGCTATAAGCAGGAACTCTTGGATGAATTGCCGGAAGCCGATGCAATTCTGGGCACGGGGGCCTGGAGCCGCATAATGGAGGCCGTGGAGGAAACGCTGAAGGGGCATCGCGTGGTCATCGCGGGTGAGGACGATACCCTATATGATGCCAAGACGCCGCGTATCCGTACGACTCCGGATTATACGGCGTATGTCAAGATTGCCGAAGGCTGTGACAACCGCTGTGCCTTCTGTGCGATTCCGCAGATTCGTGGTCATTTCCGCAGCCGCAAGATTGAAGATATCTGTGCCGAAGTGGAGCAGCTCACGGAAAACGGCGTGCGGGAAGTTGTCTTTATTGCGCAGGACAGCACCAACTATGGCCGGGATATTTACAAGCGTCCGGCACTGGCTGAACTGTTGCGTGAAGTGGTCAAGGTGCCAAAGCTCAAATGGGTGCGCACGCTCTATTGTTATCCGAAATTCTTTACGGATGAGCTCATTGATGTGTATGCGACGGAACCCAAGGTCTGCAAGTATGTTGACCTGCCCCTGCAGCACGCGCATAACTCCGTGCTCAAGTCCATGCATCGTCCGGATACGCAGGAGCAGATGATTGCGCTGATTAAGAAACTGCGTGAGCGCATTCCGGGCGTGACCATCCGTTCGACCTTTATCGTCGGTTTCCCTGGGGAAACGGATGCGCAGTATCAGACCTTGCGTAACTTCCTGATTGAGCAGCGTCTGGACAAAGTTGGTGTCTTCACGTATTCCCGTGAGGAAGATACGCCGGCTTATAATATGGAAAATCAGATTTCTGAAGAAGTTATGCAGGAGCGTTATCATGACCTGATGAGCGTGCAGAGCAAGATTTCCGAGGAGGTCAACCAGAGCTTTGAGGGGAAAGTCATCGAAGTCCTGGTGGAAGGCCGTGATGAAGGGCAGCCCAATATTGCGGTGGGGCGTTCTTACCGCGAGGCTCCGGAGGAGGTTGACGGGCAGGTTTATATCGAGGGCGACAGCACGAGCAAACCTGGTGATATTATTAAGGTTCGCGTGTTGCAGGGCTTTACCTATGATGTTGTAGGCGAGCCGGTAGAAGAATAATTTTTTGGAGGAACTTTTTGAAACAGGAACTGAAAAACTTTGGTGAGATTGAACTGAGCCGCAAGGTGCTGCAGGCACTGCGGGAGATGGGATTTGAGGAACCTTCGCCGATTCAGGCGCAGACCATTCCGCTTACCCTGGAAGGGCATGATGTAATCGGTCAGGCCCAGACGGGTACGGGCAAGACGGCGGCGTTTGGCATTCCGACGGTGGAGAAGATTACGGAAAAAATCCACAAGGTGCAGGCGCTTATCCTGACACCGACGCGGGAACTGGCCATTCAGACGGCTGAGGAACTCAATAAAATCGGCAAGTTCAAGCGGGTGCGTACGCTGCCCATCTACGGCGGCCAGGCCATTGACCGGCAGATTCGCGCATTGAAGCGCGGCGTGCATATTGTCGTGGGTACGCCGGGACGTCTGCTCGACCATCTGAACCGTGGCACGCTGGAACTGGATAACGTGCATACTTTGGTGCTCGATGAAGCTGACGAAATGCTCGATATGGGCTTTATTGATGATATCGAAAACATCATCCGCCAGATTCCGGACGGCCGGCAGACATTGCTGTTCTCGGCCACGATGCCGGCACCGATTGAAAAGCTGTCCCGCCGCTACATGCAGCATCCGCAGCGCATTACGATTACGAAGGAAAATCTCACTGTTCCCTTGATTGACCAACTCTATTATGAGACACGGGAAAAGTTTGAGGGCCTGTGCCGTGTGCTGGATGTGGAAGAGACGGGCAAGCTCATCATCTTCTGCCGCACGAAGCGGGCGGTGGATGACCTGACGGCTTCGCTGGATGCGCGCGGCTACTCTGCGGGCGGACTGCATGGTGACTTGTCCCAGATTCAGCGTGACCGGGTCATGAAGCGTTTCCGCGAAGGCCGCATTGATATTCTGATTGCGACGGATGTGGCGGCACGCGGCATTGATATCGACGATATCACCCATGTCATCAACTACGATATTCCGCAGGACCATGAATCCTATGTGCACCGCATTGGCCGTACGGGCCGTGCCGGTCGCAAGGGCGTGGCCATGACCTTTATTGAGCCGAAGGAATACCGCCAGCTGCGTTTGATTATGAAACTGGCGCATACGAAGATTCAGCGCAAGGAACTGCCGACGGCCTCGGACCTCTTGGAACGGCAGAAGGATTTGGTGCAGGAGCGTCTGGTTAAGACCCTGCAGCAGAATCATTATGATGATTACCATGAGATTATCTCGGATGTGGCGGCTGAAGGCTTTGACCTGGTGGATATTGCGGCTGCTGCCCTGAAGCTTTCCCTGGAAGGCTTTAAGGACGAAAAGAGCGATAATAATGGCTTCGGCGATACGGGCGGGGCACCGGGCATGGTGCGCCTGTTCCTGAACATCGGTCGCAGCCAGAAAATCCGCCCCGCAGATATCGTCCGTGCCATTGCCGACGAGGCGGATATTCCGGGCGCAACCATCGGCGTAATCAATATCTACGACAAGTTCACCTTCGTGGAGGTACCGGAGGATGTTGCCGAGCGTGTTATGAGCATTATGCACCGCAATACGGTGAAGGGCTATAAGGTCAATGTGGAACCTGCCCGCAAGCGTTGACATATATGTTATAATTTATAGTCAGAGAATGAATTTAGGAATCCCATTACGGTACTATAGAGAGAGGTAACATGATGAACAAAAAAGCAAAGATTGTCACAGCCTTGGGACTGATGGGGGTTGTGATTATGGGTACGGGCATGAATCAGGCTGATGCCAAGAAAAAAGCGCCCAAAACAGAAACGGCACAGGTACAGACGGTGCAGGCGCCTGCTGAACAGGGCGTTAACCGCTATGTTTATACCAGTACGAAATATGGTTATACCATCAATTGTCCGCAGAAACCGAATGTTATTCCGGCGGATGCCTTGTATGAGGGCAAGGAAGGCGAAATTTTGATTTTTGCCAACGAGGGCTATAACATCAAGCATGCTTGGGTAGTGATTAAAAACGCCTTCGATGACAGCAAGGTGCCGGACTTGAATACAATTGATGAGGAATCGGCTAAAAACTATTTGAATGGCCTGATGGGGTCCAGCGGCTATGAGGCAATTCAGCTGATCAACCGCAATGCGACGGATAGAGCAATCTATGCCATTACGGCCAAGGAAATGGAAGTCGATACCGATGGCGACGGACAGCCGGATACGGTGGTTACAGCGGATCGTCAGATGGCGGTTACGTTCTTCCGTGGGAATAAGGGCGGCCGTTATTCTGTACAGCTGATTGATAATCCGGAACTGCGTGATGCAGCTATTGACAGCTTCCAAAAAGGTGTTGTAAGTTTCGCGGAAAAATAAACAATAAATTCGGCAGGACTTTTTCCGTGTCCTGCCGAATTTTATTTATTTAGAGAAATTTTTAGAGAAATAAGGGCATAAGCCATTGGGGGACTAGGTTGATGAAGCAGAGCAAGGCATTAGGAATAGCCGTATTTATAAGCATGATGATGACCGGAGTTTTGGCACAGGCGGCAGAAAATCAAGTTTCTACGGTTGATACGGGGACATTATTCCAATCCCACTTAGTGCAGGACAGCAAGGGGCAGAATGCTGCAAAAGCAGCTGAGGCGGTGGATAAAGCTGTTGCGAGCCTTCCTGAACTGAATTCCCGCTTGCGCTGGGCTGCTGTGAAAACCCCAACGGAATTGGCAGAAGAACGGAAAGTAGCCCAAAGGCAGACGAAAGCTATTCCGATAATCATTACGGCAGCAGATATCGACAAGGAACGGAAGGCACAAAGGCGCGGGGAAAAGGTGGAAAAACCGGCCCTTATCTCACCGCGTCCAATTGAGCCGCCCAAGATTACTGCGGCACCACAGCAGCCTGTTGTACCACAGCCTGTAAAGGAGCCGGTAAAATCTGCTCCGGCAGCGGATGTCTGGGAACTTCCTCCGGTTCAGCCGATTACTGCAGCACCTCAGCGGAATACAGCGGCGCAGGAAGTTGTGGAACTTTCACCAATTGTGCCGGTAAAGGCTGTGGAAAGTGTGCCTGTGGAGACGTTGATGGATGCTATCGTGGAGGCGACCAGTGTTGAATTGGTTGTTCATGAGATTAAGGATGATAGCGTTGTGGAGTTGCCTGCGGTGGAGCCGGTAAGGTAATACGCGATAAGATTCTTAATATAAAGGCGCCCGTGGGGGCTGGTCATATTTTTCCTCTGCTTAGACAAGCTTGTCAAACGCGACGGAAAAACATGACCAGCCCCCACGGGCTTAGTGCGATATACTTGCTCTGCTTAGGCAAGCTTGTCAAACGCGACGGAAAAACACGACCGGCCCCCACGGGCTTAGTGCGATATACTTGCTCTGCTTAGATAGGCTTGTCAAACGTGACGGAAAACAATCTCCGGCTCCACGGGCTTAGTGCGATGTAATTGCTCTGCTTAGGCAGAGCTTGTTGTTATTGGTGGGTCAGTTCGGTGGTTTCTACTAGTTCGCCGGCTATGGTGTAGCAGGTGATGACTAGTTTTTCGGCGTTGGCGGAGAGCAGCAGGTAATTTTCGGGCGTGGGCTGGTAGATGGCGGATTTGTCGAAGTTTTTGTCGGCGGGGACGTTGTACTGCTGGTTGCCGATAGGGCCGCTCATGATGTATATTGGGCCTTTGTCGGCAGGTTTCAGGTGGTGGATATGGCCCCGGTTGCGATAGGTGTGCATATGGCCGGTGAGAACCAGGTCGATATGCAGTTCGTCAAAGAGGGGCATAAAGGCATAGCCTGCATCGCTGATGCCCATCATGGTTTTTGTTCCTTCTTGGTATTCGTCATAGGCCAGCACATCCTTGTGCATCAGTACCACCCGCCATTTGGACGGGTGGTTTTTTACGTCCTGTTGCATCCAGGCCTTTTGTTTCTCTAGAAGGTCTGGATGAATGTCGCCTAGCTCCAGCATTTGCGTATTGAGGACGATAAAATGCACGGGGCCGTAGTCGTAGGAGTAATAGTAATTCTGTAGTTCCGGGCTGCCGTTGGCGGGCAGGTTGTAGCTTAGTTCATAGCGGCGTGGGCGGCAGAATTTCCACAGCAGGCTGTAGCATTCGTGGTTGCCCATTACCGGGGCGAATAATTTTTGCGGCAGGCTGTCGGCAATCGCGGCAAAGAAATGCTGCCACTGCCATTCCTGCTGCCCGTTATCGACGATATCGCCGACAATGGCAAAGAAATGCGCATCGGGGTGGCGTTGCCAGGCGGTGCGGAAATGCTGTCCCCAGCCGGCATAGGTCTGGCCGCATTGGGAGTCGCAGAAAATCAGAGCGGAAAAATCCGTGATTTCAGCGGGGGCGGTGGAAAATTCCTGCCACTCGGTGGCAATATTGCCCTGCCAAATGCGGTATTGGTAAGTCGTGGCTGGGGCAAGGTTTTTTAGATAGGCAGTGTAATAGTAGTTCGTGATCCGGTCTTCGCTTAAGATTTCCATTTTGACCGGCAGGCTTTGCGGAACATTGCCTGCTGCCTGGTATTGCAGGCGGCAGCCATCCAAGGGCGTTTTGCTTTGCCACATAATGGTGCGGGAAGTGCGGGGGTCAGCGGTGATGAGCTGGCGCAGTGCCTCAATGGGCAGTGTCCCGCTGGCAGCAGCTGCTAGTTTGGGGAAGGTGTTTCCCAAGCCGAAAAAAAGGGCGATTTTTCCGGTCAAGGCAATGAATTCACGGCGCGAAATTCGCAAGGCAAATCACTTCTTTCTTTGTTCATGGCGCTCATAGAGCCATGCACCAACAATAAGCACGATGGCAAAGATAATGACCACAATCATGCGGGTGGGGTCTTCCTGCTGGGTGATGGCATCGTGGCCGAGCTTTGCGGCCATTCCGGCGAGAGCCGAGCCTTCCATCTCGAAGTTGGTGATC
>CADAAS010000040.1 GCA_902785885.1 Pseudoselenomonas ruminantium | reverse complement strand
TGCCCGGCGCAGGCAGCTAAAAAGCCCATACATTTACTTGTGGGTCATTTCGTGCAACGGCGAAAAGTATTGCCGCCTCCGCCCCAAACTGAGCTGTAACAAAAATATTTCAGCAAGAACTAACCCACAAACTGCAATTTTCCTACTCCGGCATTTCCTCTTTATGCCAATCCGAAAGCAGTTGTTCTGCCCGCTGTTGCACATAGCGTGCCTGCTGCAGGCGGGCGGCACTGTCGGCATAATCCTGCGAATCTCCTGGCGCAATGCCCAACGCTTCCAATTCAGCCTTCAATTTTTGCAGGGCGCTGTCGGGATCTAAATACCACTGGCTGCCTCGCACGCGGACGAAATGCCAGCCCAAGCGTTCCAATACCGCCTGCCGGTAGCGCTGGTTGGCCGCCTCTTTGATGCTGTCCACCCAATGCTCCCCATCGCAGGCAATGATTACCCGATGTCCGCCGCCTGTTACAGCTACCGGCACCGTCAGGCTGCCCACCGCCATATTCTGCAGGATTTGGTACCCCTCCTCCTGCAGGCTGCGGGTAACGGTAATTTCCAAAGAGGTCGGTTGTTTTTCCTCGCCATCCTCACTAATCTGCGGCGGATTTTCCGCATACTCAATAAGCCCCCGCCGCAAATCGCCTTCCTTTAAGCTGCCTGCCGTCATGGAGTGAATGACCCATAACTGGTCACGGGCGCGGCTGGCGGCAACATTATAGCGTTTGAGCGTATCACCGGCATGGCCTTCACCGACCAGGCGCAGCATTTTATCCTCCTCATCATTCGGAGTGCTGTCCACCAAGGACAGGAAGATAACATCCCGCTCATCCCCCTGAAAATCAGCCGGATTGCCGCAAAGGAATCCGCAGTTTTCCAAGGCGCTGATGCCCAGCCGTTCTGCTGCCAGAGCGCGGATGAGCTTGCCCTGTTCCTCGCCGAGCAGGGAGATAGCACCAAAGGTCTTGCCTTGATAAGCAGGGTCTTCGAGGCAGGCCGCCAAGGCAGCTACAATGTACTCAGCCTCCACGAGATTTTGCTTTTTCCCCTCGCTGCGACGCCCCGGCACCTGCACAGCCACAGTCGGCTGCAAAATGCCGCCGGATTCACGCAAGGGACGGATGCGCCCGTCATAAGCCAGCTGATTGGAATAGCCGATGATTTCCGGCACGCAACGGAAATGTTCCGTAAGCATGCGCGCCGCAAAATTCATCTGCGCGATATCGTAAAGAGAAGTATCCATGGTATACAGCGAAGCATGCTTAATTACGCCCTCAATGGTCGAGGATTGCAAATGCGTAATTTCCGCTGCCGTTACGCCCACCGCTGCAGGGCTGACCTGCTTGTCATCCCCCACGATGATGATTTTTTTGCCAAAGTACAGCAACGGCAGGGCGGTGATATCCGCCTGACTGGCTTCATCAATGAGAATGATATCGAACTTAGGGCTTTCCGGGTTGATATTCTGCCAGACGCGGGAAAGGGGCATAATCCACGCCGGCACCGCCTGCTGGGCTTCCAGCATGCATGCGCGTGCCTCCTGGATATGGCGCGCCGCATAGCGTCCCTTGCCCTTGCCCACTTTCTGTACAGCCTTGCTCCAACCGACCAGGCTGGCCTGCAGGCCAGTTCCGCCCACGTTTGCCAATAAATGCTGCCAGGCGCGGGCTTCGGCAAGCTCTGCCGTCACCTCCGCGAGCCGTGTGCTCAGGCTTTCCACCTCTGCGGCCACCGCCTGCGCATCCTCCTTGGGCAGCATGGCAAGCTGCCGGCTGAACTGCGCATAGAGCCACGCATCACCGATATTTTCCGGCACCTGCCCGGCGCCATCTGCGCCCTCCTGCCGGGCAATCCTGCCTGCCCACTGCGGTGCCAGTCGGGAAAGCCTGTCCAAGAGTTCCTGCCGTTCATGGTACAGCGGCAGGAGTTTTTCATATTCTGCGAGTTTTTCATAAGCCGCAGCATAGGCATCTTCGTCGCCGGCATTAAGTGCCGCCGCAAACTGCCGGGCAAGCATGCCGTCAGCGGCTGCCACGGCTGCCCGCGTCTCCCGCAGGTAACTTACCGATTGCTGCCCATCTGCCTGCATCATCAGGAGTTCCTGCCAGCAAGGGAAGTCCTCCTGCAGCC
Organism: Pseudoselenomonas ruminantium; assembly: GCA_902785885.1. Taxonomy (GTDB): domain Bacteria; phylum Bacillota; class Negativicutes; order Selenomonadales; family Selenomonadaceae; genus Selenomonas_A; species Selenomonas_A ruminantium_M. The sequence goes on along the minus strand of CADAAS010000040.1, from coordinate 29,418 downwards.
AGCGCAGCTGTTCCTTGAGCTCGCCATGCGGCGTGGCAAAACTTGCCGGACGGTAGACCCGCTCCAGATAAACACCTGCCTGCCGCCAGAGAAGCATCAGCTCCTGCCAGACATTTTCCGGAAATTGGAGATAGCCTTCCACCTCCCGCCAACGGGCACTGAGCAAATCATCACAGTCATCCCCCTCCGCAGCCAATTCCTCATAGGAAACCATGCCGTAAGGTTCCAACAGTTGCCGCCACTTCACCTTCGCTTCATTGCGGGCCTGCTGCAGCGCCACATACTGCATGGCGAGCTGACAATCACGGCGGCTCTCCAGCCCATGGCCGTCAATAGAAAATTCCTGCCGCACCGCCAGCCAGTCCCGATGGCAAAGGCGATTCCACCAGGAAAGGCCACCATTATCAAAGGCCTCCGCCATTTCCGCCAGGGTCTGTATCAGTGCCTGATTCAGCTCCCGCTGTCCCCGATAGGCAAAATCCAAACCGAAGAACTGCGTCATATTCTGCTGTTTTAACTGCTGAACCTTGTCTAACGCCCTGCCCAGCATCTGCCACATTTCCAGGCGGGCCCCCTTTTGCTTGCCGGCCAGCAGCGCTTCCTGGGCCCATTTTTCCTGCAGGCGGTCAAAATCAATCTGCGTATATAAATCCGCCGCTTCCAACAGCCGCTCCACGGAAAGTTCCCCTGCCACAGGCTGCCCCTTGTGGCAAAGCAGCCCATCCGCATCCAGCGAAACATCCGGCAGGCAGGCCAAAAGTTCCTCCTGACGGTTCTTTTCCGCCACGGCCAGCCCAATAAAGCGGCCTGCCTCCTCCGGCGGCAGCATCCGGCTCCTGTCCGGCAAAACTTCGGCAATTTCCTGCAAGGCTTCCGCACTAAGCAGGCTATTGCTTTGATAGAGCGTACTCAATTCACTCTCACTCAGGGGCAGGACGCCCTCCGCCACCGGTCCCGGCACCCGGTCCGCCAACTCCCTGTGGTCATGGAGAAAGGCCGCCATGCGGGACAGCGACCAAACCTTGCCCCCCAGCACAAAATAATCCCGCTTTGCCTCAAAACGCTGCATATCTTCGAGCACACTGCGCTTTTCCTGAATCGTAGCCAACAGCTGCTGACGTTCCTCCGTCAGGCTCTGTACCCTGTGATTAAGCTCTGCCGTGTCGCTATGGGCAAGCCGCTCACAAATCCCCTGCACCGAGCGCTCCATATCGCCTTTGGCGCTGTCAATCAGGGAAACGCATAAATCCCGCACCCCGGCAGGCAATTTCTCCTTGAGGACAGACAGTGCCTTGTTGGTGGCACTCGTCACCAACACGTGCTGTCCCTGCGACAGGAAATGCCCCAACAGATTGGCAATGGTATGGGTCTTGCCCGTGCCCGGAGGCCCCTGCACCACCACAGCCGGCGAGGAAGCAATCTTGCGGGCAATGCCCAGCTGCTCGGCATTAGCCGCTTTCGTCAGCAAAATATCCTCCGCCTCGCCGCGAATATCGGCCAAATTCATCGTGAATGGTTCCGCCTGTTCCTGCGGGCTGTCGGGGTCCACAATGCGCAAAAGCGCCTCCGGCACATCCCCGGCCTGCTCAATCCGCGCCATAATCGCCGCAATTGAACGCTCCGTCCCTGGCTGTACACGACGCAAAAAGAGCACCTGCCGCGCATAGGTCAGATACCAGTCCGTAGGCAGCACATCAAAGCGATTGTCCGCAAACCGGCAGTTCGGCGTAAGCGCCGCCGCAGACTCCGCCAAAAAGGCCGTAATCTTATCCCCCCAGGGATGCAAGTCCGCCTCGTCCATGGCTTCGGCAAAGGCACGAATCCCCTCAGGCTCCACCCCCGGCATATCCTGAAACATATCCACATAAAGTTCCGTAGGATATTCTGCGGACAAAAGCTGCATCTTTCCCTTGTTGTCGTAATGCAGGCGCACCCGCTTCAAAATAATCGGATGATTGATTGCCGAATCCAGGCCGCTCAAAAAAAAGCCGTTGCCTGCCACGAGTTCCAACCGTTCCGGGTCCTTGCGCAGCTTGTCGTAAAGCTCATACAACTGCATAAAGAGCTCCTGCGTGCGGCTCTTGACCATTTCCCCGGCCCGCCAGAGCGTACGCTGCCGTTTCCACTTTTCCAGCGCCGCCAGGCGCACCCCGGAATCCACAAACCGCTCCGTCACATCGCCCAAACGGTCATCATGGCGCAAACGTTCCTCCCGCACCTCGATATCCGTCACCGCAAAATCCCGCCAGTTGGGCGTACGAATCCAGCCAACGAGGTCAAAGGGCAACTCCGGACAGGGAATAAACTCCGGCTTTTCCACCTCCAGCAGCACATCTTCCCCGGCACCTTCCGGCTGCACCCGAATCCGCTTGGGGTCCACCGGCAGCTCGTCCAAATAGAGCGTCCACTCCTCATCCTTAATGCTGCGCACCAACTTCTGCCGCAAGGAAACCACCTTGCGGATATAATCCAGTAACTTTAGTTATCCATATAAACCTCAGAACCATTCACATTATCACCACAGTTATCCACAAAATTATCCACTAATCCACAATTCTGGGGATAAACCTGTGGATAACTTGCCATTGTTTGTAAACCTTCTTAAAATATTCTACCCCATCTGTCCAGTTCCTGCAAAAGAATATCCTTGTCATAAAGCCGAAATATCTTGTTGTTTTTTTTATCATGTGCTACAATAGCATTACCAAATGATACAAATGCAGCCATGAAGCTGTAGCACAAAACAGAAAGAGCCCCCGGCCGGTGTAGGAACCTGCCGGGGGCTTTCTGTTTGCCTCAGCCTAGTAGGAATCGGCTTTGGCTTGGATTACCGATTGCCGCGACTAAAGAACCGCTCGTAAATGTAGTTTGCAAGCAACCCCGCTAATACACTTACCACAAATGAACCAAATGCACTTACCATGAAGGGTAGCACCTCCCTGTCAGTTTGCCAGTTCAGGGCGCGACAACAGTATTATATCATAGCGGTTAAACAAAACAAGCCCGACTAACTATTCACCGCTAAAGATACAATAAATAGGGAATGCAGTACGCAATAAGCCCGTGGGGGCTGGCAATGTTTTTCGCAGCGTTTGACAAGCTTGTCTAAGCGAAGAAAAATATTGCCCTCCAGGGTGTCCACCGGACACCCGCGGCTACGCCGCCCCCCAAGGGCACCCCATCATATCTCTATAATGTACACAAGGCGCCCGCCCCGCCGGGAATAACTTTCTGCAGCGTTTGACAAGCCTGTCTAAGCGAAAGAAAGCTATTCCCGGCGGGGCGGGCGCCTTAGCACTATGATGTTATCCTAACGTAACTACATGGATATACCTGTCGTCTCCCGTTCAATCAGCACATTATCCAGCATAATCCGCTTGCTCTGTCCGCCATGAATATTTTCAATCAGCAATTTAGCGGCATTGCTCCCCAACTGGAACATATTCTGGTCCATGGTGGTGATTTTCGGTTCCACGAGCCGGGACAGGGAAATATTATCGTACCCCATGATGGAAATATCCTTCGGTACGGACAGCCCCAAACGCTTGCAGGCGTTCAGCGCACCTACGGCCATCAAATCATTGCAGCAGCAAATCGCCGTCGGCTTTAAGCGGGGAATCAGCCCCTGCAAAGCATTCATGGCTGAATCTACGGTTTCTACGCCATTACCCTCACCGATGTTGAGGATATAGTCTTCCCGCAGTGAGCCGTTTGCTTCCATAAACTGGCGATAAGCTTCTTCCTTAATATCGTAGGAGTCGGATTTGGCCCCGCGGACGAACATAATATCCTTATGCCCCAGCCCGGACAGATATTCCAGCGCCATCTGGGAACCTAGCTTTTCATCATTGCCCACATAGGAAACGCCCTTGATGCGGTGATAACCGTTGATAAACACGAGCGGCACCCGTGCCACCAATTCTTCATAAAAGCGCTCACTGATGTTTTTCGTATTGGGGCTGATGACGATAATCCCCGACACATTGCGGGCCACCAAAGCATTAATGGCATTCATTTCCTGCATCGGGTCATTCTTGGCACAGTTCAGCAGGAAGGAAAAACCATCCTGACGGACAGCATCTTCGATACCGTCAATAACTTCCGCAAAGAACATATTATGCAGCCCTGGCACCACCACGCCAATCGTGGAGGATTTGCGGGTATTGAGCTCCCTTGCCTGAACATTGGGCACATAGTTAAGGCTGCTGATGGCCTCCTTAACCCGTTCCTTCGTGTCCTGTTTCACCGGATAATTGCCATTCACTACCCGGGAAACGGTAGCAACCGATACCCCCGCTTTTTTCGCCACATCCACAATGGTGGCCTGTTTTTTCACGTCCATGAAATCCTGCTTTCCGTCGATTATTCGTCTTCAGAAACAACTTGCATAAACTTATCGAAAGCGGCCAATCCCTGCTCATTGCGCTTGTAAACACCGGCATGAACCAGTACTGTCTTAAAGACCTCACCGATTTCTGCCTGCAAAATGCCCTCGACTTTATCCTCCGTTACCGTCGGATATTTCTCCCGCAGCATCTTGTACCAGTCAGCATGCTTTTGCAGTTCCTCAATGCCGGAAACATCCTCCGTGCCGCGAACCAGTTCCTGCCCCAAATGGTGCATTTCCTGTTTCAGGCGGGCAGGCAGGACCGCCAGCCCCATGACTTCGATAAGGCCGATATTTTCCTTCTTGATATGATGAACTTCTGCATGCGGATGGAAGATGCCCAACGGATGTTCGTCACTCGTGCGGTTATTGCGCAGGACCAAATCCAGTTCATAGGCATTGCCACGGCGGCGGACAATCGGCGTAATGGTGTTATGGGGCTGGCCATCGCTTTCGGCCAGAATTCCCACGCTTTCATCGCTGTAGGCGCGCCATTTGTTCAAGATTTTTTCTGCCAAATCCGTAAGTTCTTCCCTGTCCTCGCCTGTCAGGCGGATGGTGGACATCGGCCATTTTACGCGGCCAATCTTTACCTGTTCATAGCCCTTCACGCTGTAGGTGCGTTCCACAGGCGCCTTGGCCATGGCAAAGTCATAGCGCCCGCCCTGATAGTGGTCATGGGACAGAATCGAGCCGCCCACAATGGGCAAATCCGCATTGGAACCCAAGAAATAATGCGGGAAGATGGTCACAAAATCCAACAGGTTTTCAAAGCTCTTGCGGTTTACCTTCATGGGGATATGCTTGCGGTTCAGCACAATGCAATGCTCGTTGTAATAGGTATACGGAGAGTATTGCATAAACCAGCGATGGGATGCCAGCCGCAAGGGAATCAGACGGTGCGTCTGACGCGCCGGATGGCCGGCATGACCGGCAAAGCCTTCGTTTTCCCGACAAAGCAGGCACTGCGGATAGGAGCTGGATTTTACGAGCTTCGCCTTGGCGATATCCCGCGGGTCCTTTTCCGGCTTGGACAGATTGATGGTGATATCCAAATCGCCAAATTCCGTAGCTGTCTGCCAAACGATGTTCTTGTCAATCCTGTCCTTGCGGATGTAATTGGAGGCAATGCTCATCTTGTAGAAATTATCCGTTGCTGCCTTCGGCGCACGGGCGTAGTCGCTCTGGAATTTGCGCACCACTTCCGAAGGACGGGGCATAACGCAGTTCATCAGGCGGGTATCGAATAAATCCCGCTCGCTGACCGTGTCTTCGATAAGTTTTTCCTGCACCGCAAAATCCAGCAGATTTGCCAAAATGGGTGCAGCCGTTTCCAAATTTTCTTCTATATCTTCCGGCACAAACTCCCCGACGTGTAAAACGTCAATGAGGAGATTGGCACTGTAATAATAATCGTCTTCGCTGATAAGACCGCGCTGCTTAGCGAAGTTCAGCAGACGGTTGATTTCTGTGTTGATGTTCATTTCTACTTCACCGCTTATTTTTCATATCCATTGGGATGTTTCTGATGCCAGTTCCAGGCTGTACCGATAACCTGCTTTACATCCGTATAGCGGGGATTCCAACCCAGAATCGTTCTTGCCTTTTCACTTGAAGCAATAAGCTGTGCAGGGTCACCGGCACGGCGGGCGCCCATTTCCACCTTGATGTCCTTGCCCGTGGCTTCCTTGGCGGCTTCAATCATTTCCTTAACGGAGAAGCCCTGACCATTGCCGAGGTTGAAGATATTGCTGTCGCCGCCCTTGCGCAGGTATTCGAGCGCCAGCACATGCGCATCGGCGAGGTCGATTACATGGATGTAATCGCGCAGGCAGGTGCCGTCCGGCGTAGCGTAGTCGTCGCCAAAGACCGTGATATGGTCGCGCTTGCCCAGAGGAACCTGCAGGATAAGCGGAATCAGATGCGTTTCCGGGTGATGGTCTTCACCGATGGAGCCATCGTCCAGAGCACCTGCGGCATTGAAGTAACGCAGGGACACATAACGGATGCCGTCTGCACGGCTGACCCATTTCATCATCTTTTCCATCGTGAGCTTGCTTTCGCCATAGGTGTTGGTCGGGCAGGTCTCATCATCTTCCATGATGGGGATTTTCTTCGGTTCGCCGTATACGGCAGCCGTGGAGGAGAACACAATCTTGTCCACATGATGGCGCACCATCGCTTCCAGGAGCACCTGCATGCCATAGACGTTGTTGTTGAAGTATTTCAGCGGCTTTTCCATGCTTTCGCCCACCAGCGAGTTGGCAGCGAAATGGATAACGGCTTCAATTTTATTCTCCGTGAAGATTTTATCGAGCACAGCCGCTTCGCGGATATCCCCTTCGTAAAATTTAGCCTTGGGGTTCAGGGCATCCCGATGACCGGTCTGCAGGTTATCCACGATAACAACGTCTTCGCCCTTTTCCACTAACTGATGAACGGCATGGGAACCGATATAGCCGGCGCCGCCGCAAACAAGAATCGACATGAGTCTACGCTCCTTTTCCTTATTCCACACAGTATCACACAGAAATCGCTTTCTATTTTAGCATGCTTTCTGTCCGTTTTCTAGAAAATGTTTTCTTATTTAATCCGATGCGTACCATCGGCAATGTTCGCCACATAGAAGCTCGGTGCATAGCCAATCTTCTCCGTATAAGCCTTGCCCACTTTTTCCTTGAACGCTTCGATGGCTTCGTTCTTCACGAGGCTTACCGTGCAGCCGCCAAAGCCTGCGCCCGTCATGCGGGAACCGATAACCCCGTCAATCTGCCAGGCAAGCTCTGCCAACGTATCCAGTTCCTTGCCCGTCACATCGTAATCATCGCGCAGGGAGTAATGGGATTCATTCATCAGCTTGCCGAATTTAACCACATCGTCACCTTCCAATGCTTCTACGGCTTCAAGCGTACGATTGTTTTCGAGCACTGCATGGCGCGCACGCTGACGTTCCAACGGTTCGCTGATGGCACCTGCCAGCTGATTGAACGCTTCATTGGAAAGCTCGCCCAAAGCATTCAGTTCCGGCTTTACTTCCTTCAATTCATTCAGCGCGTGTTCACACTGCGCACGGCGTACATTATAGGCGCTGGACGCAAGGCTATGGGGCTTATTGGTATTGGAAATCACAATGCTGGCACCATCCAGGGCAATTTTGCTGTAACGGTAGGAAAGCGTATTGCAGTCCAAAAGGATTGCGCAGTCCTTCTTGCCCATGCCAACGGCAAACTGGTCCATAATGCCGCAGTTTACGCCCACAAAGGTGTTTTCTGCTTTCTGGGAAAGTTTTACCATTTCTACCATATCCAAACCGAAGCCGAAAGCGTCATTGAGGATAAGCGCCGTCAGCACTTCGATGGATGCCGAGGAGGAAAGGCCGGAACCATTGGGCAGCGTGCCGTAAACTAGAATATCAAAGCCATGGGAAGCCTTATGACCGGCATCTTCAAAGACTTTAACCACGCCCATGGGATAGTTGGCCCAGTTCTTTTCCTTGTCGTAGCTGAGGCCTGACATAGCAAATTCAATAACGCCCTTGTCCGCAAGGTTCATGGAGTAAATCCGCGTCTTGTTGTCGGCACGGTCAGCCACCAGCGCATAAGTGCCCAGTGAAATGGCACAGGGGAACACATGGCCGCCATTGTAATCGGTGTGCTCGCCAATCAGGTTCACACGTCCCGGAGAAAAATAAGCCCGCGTTTCCTGCGCACCAAACTTGGCAGCGAACTCCTCTTCCATCTTTGCCAGAATTTCATTTTCCTTTTCCATGTCATAGCCTCCTATATTATATGTAAACGTTTTCCATTTTCTTTTCTGAAATGCGGTGCAAGTTCATCGTTTTGCGGACCAACTCGCACCGCATTTCCTTTTGTTATTTCTAGTTTACGCTTGTGTTAAGGGAATGTCAAGTGTTTTTGTAAACGTTTTCTTACTTTTTTTCTATACTTAATCGGCAATGTCATCTGCACCAACGATTTCGCCCCGCTGGCTCATGGCCTTATACCAATAAGCGCTTTTCTTGGGATAACGCTTCTGTGTGGCATAATCGACATAGAATAAGCCGTAGCGCTTGTTATAGCCGTTACTCCAGGACAGCACATCCATCAGGCTCCAGATATAGTAGCCGCCCACATGAACGCCTTCGCTAATGGCCTTCAATACAGCTTCCAAATGCCGGGTAACATATTCTATACGGGGTGTATCATCGATTTTTCCATCCACGAAATCATCTTTATACCCCATACCATTTTCCGAAATGAAGATTTCTTTATAATTGGGATAATCACGCGCTATGCGCTTCAGCTGCTTATACATCCCTTCCGGATAAATCGGCCAATCCCAATCGGTAGTCGGAACTGCAGGGTTGCTGACCCGCGCGCCAATGCCTTTCAGGCAAAAGACGCTGGTGCCCTTTTCCCCGGTACTGTTGTTGACCACCTGGCTTTCGCCCTCATAAGCCTGCAGGAAATGACTGGAATAATAATTCATGCCCAAAAAGTCAATCTGTGCTGCAGCCTTGGCAAATTCCGCAAAATCCTGTTCTTCGGCAATCAGGCTGCCACCATTCTTCTGCAGGATTTCATTGATGAAGCCCATCGTCGTTTCCGAATAGCGGCCTAAATAACAGGCATCCAGCATGAAACGGTTGGAAATGGCATCATCCAAATCACGGGCGTGGTTGTTTTCCGGCGTATCGGTGATGGCCTCCTTGCCCTCCAACGTATGAACAATACCGATTCTTCCCGGCAAATTCATGCTCTTGTAAAGATTCAACGCCTTTGCATGGGCTACCATCAGATTATGCTCAATTTGAATAGCTTTTTCAATCTGGAAGGTTTCATGCGGGGGAAAATTGCCTGCCAGATAGCCATTCTGGGCAATCGACCATGGCTCATTGAAGGTAGCCCATTTCATTACCCGGTCGCCAAAGGCTTCAAAACAGATTTTGGCATATGCCACAAATTTATCAATCAAATCCCGGTTCAGCCAATGCCCGTTTTGAAAAAAGGGTAACGGTGTATCAAAATGATGAAGGGTCACAAACGGCTCTACGCCCTGCCGGATACACTCGTCGATAAGGTTATTATAGTAATCAATACCTGCCTGATTGACCTTGCCCTCACCATCGGGAAGAATGCGTGTCCAGGACAGCGATATGCGGATGCCGTTTATATGAAAGTCATGGGCCAATTGCAAATCCTGCTTATATTGATGATAGAAGTCACTGGCCGGGTCAGCGTTGAAGCGCGCTCCGGGACGATTCATATATTCATCCCAAACACAAGGCCCTCGCCCATCTTCACGGGTTGCGCCCTCTACCTGATAAGCTGCCGTAGCGCCGCCAAAGATAAACCCTTCGGGAAATTTCTGTGCCATGCCTACACCTCATTTCTCCTTGAACATCTTGATAAAGCGTTTATCCATATCCGAAAGCAGCATCGCCGTCATCAAATGATCCTGGGCATGGACAGTGAGGAAACCAATTTCGATTTCTTCCCCTGCTGCCTCCTTGGTGATGAGTTCTGTCTGCTGATTATGCGCATTAAGAATCAGGTCATCACCTTCCTTGATCAAAGCTTCTGCCTTGGCAAAATCCTTTTCACTGATTGCATCCATCGCCGCAAGGAACTTGGTCCGGGCATCGCCTGCATAAGCCACAATCTCCATTGCAATCATAGCCATTTCATCTTTCGTCATAGCCATAAAATATCACTCCCGTTTTTTCCTTTCATTATACCACTTATCAATCATGGTAGTAACCTTCATCCCACTTTTGCAGGTACTCATCAAACAAATGGTCATTTTCAATGCAGTCATTTTCGCCAATCAAACCATCAATCTTGGCAATCAGGGCATCCTTTTCCGGAGTGGGCTTGTACTCGGCTTTCAAAAAGGCTTCCAAAATATATTCAATGCTGCCGATGCCGATAACACGGCCGCCACAGCCGATAACATTGGCATTGAGGTTTTCCTTGGCGGCAACAGCAGTCTGTACATCAGCCACACAGGCAGCCCGTACGCCTTTCACCTTTTGGGCCGCATTATTGATGCCAATGCCGGTACCACAGATACATACGCCTAAATCCGCTTCGCCTGTGGCCACCAGTTTCCCCACTTTCCGGCCATAGATGGGATAATGGGTGCGGATAAAATCATAAGTACCCACATCGATAACTTCATGTCCCTGTTTCTTTAAGAATTCCGCCGCCTTGATTTTAATATCGGTCACAATATGGTCACAGCCAATGGCAATCTTCATCGCTTTTTCCTCCTCCAAAGTCTTCTGTCAGCATTCACGGTTCAGCATATCGATACGAATCTGATGCCGCCCGCCATCGTATTCCGTCTTAACAAAATTCTCGGCCAGCTGGCAGGAGAGCTTTTCAGCCGTAACATTGGCCCCCAACGTGATAATCTGCGTGCTGTTATGATGACGCGTCATCGAAGATGTATAATCTTCATAGGTGGGAGCACACACAATGCCATGATGCTTGGCCGCAATCATAAAGGGAGCCACGCCATAATCATCCACAATAATGCCGCGGGTAATGCCCTTCTCCTGAATGGCCGTCACCACATTTTCCGTAGCCGTAAAAATATCCTGATTCGAAAAGTCCTCTATCTCATAGCCTTTGCTCTTCAGGTACTCCTTAATGGTGTTCTTGAGTTTTTCGCCGTCCGTATTCGCGGCTAATGCAACTTTCATAATCACAGCTTCCTTTCTCAACTGAATATTTAAGGGGATAACGTTTACTATGCTTTTATTATAGCCGTCAGAGAACCTTTTTGGTTTTCATTATTTGAAAGAATTTTCGCCTATGGCAAAACCGGAACAACGGCGTTATAATAAAAAATAATGAATTTCAAGGAGTTGATGAATTATGTTAATTAAAATTGACCACGATTTTCATGAACATTTGACCGAGACCGAACAAAAAGTCATTGGCTTCATCAATATGAATGCGGAGAAAATATCCTCCATGTCCATCAGCGATGTGGCAGAGGCCACCTATTCCTCACCGGCAACGGTCAGCCGAACCATCAAAAAATGCGGGATTTCCGGCTTTGCCGAGCTGCGCTATCTCATCACGCAAAAGACTACCGTACACAAGGACAATATCGCCGTCAATGAAATTTTCAACAAAAGCCTGACCGAAGTAACCCAGACCATCGAACAGCTAAGCATAGAAACCATTCTCGCCGTAGTGCGGGAAATCCGGCAGGCAAAGCGCATTTACCTGCTTTCCCGTGGCCTTACCGAACACGTTGCGGATGAATTTGCCCTGAAACTTCAGCTGCAGGGTTTTAACGTCTTTGCCAATTCGGACCCATCCATTATGCAGGATATTACCCGCCGCATGAAAAATCAGGAGCTGGTCATTATTTTCAGTCTGTCCGGAAAAACCCCGGAACTGCTCACGGCCGCAGAAAATGCTGCCTCCTTGGGTGCGCGGATTGTGACCATTACCTGCGGGGCACCGGATACACCACTGGCCCGCATCGCCCATCTTGCAGTATATGGTTTCAAGCATAGCCATGTTTCCATCAAAAACGTCGACGCCACCTCCCGTCTGCCCATCTATGTCATCAGCCGTATCATCATCGATTATCTGACCAAGCAGCAGGAAGAAGAACGTGAAAAAGCCGCCCACAAAGAGGCGGCCTACCGCAAAGAACATTTCTTTTAAAACGTCTCTGCTCACGTATTTTATTTCATCAGGCAATTTTTTCTATGGCAATTCGGGGCAGCAAATCTTCAACCACCTGCTTTTGCACATATCCGCTTTCCGACTCCAGTGCATTGGCTGTTCCACAGGCAGCCCCCAGCCGCAAAGTTTCTTCAACCGGCAGCTTGCGCTGAAGCCCTGCCGCAATACCTGCAACATAAGAATCGCCTGAACCTACGGGATTTTGGCAGTCAATTTCCGGCACAGTAACCCGATAAATACCGCCATCGACGCCCACCAATGAGCCCTGGCTCCCCAGGGAAATTGCCGCCATTTCAATCCCTTCATCCAAAAAATGACGTATTTCCCGCACCACATCTGCCTCACTATGCAGACGATAACCGCGCAAGGCCTCAATCTCATCCCGGTTGGGCTTGATGAAATCCGGTTTTGCCGATATTCCCCGCGCCAGCAAATCGCCACTGGTGTCCAACAGGAATTTCTTTCCGGCTGCATGAGCATCCTCGATTAACTCGGCATAAAAATCTACCGGTACGCCTTGCGGCACACTGCCGGAGGCCACCACAACATCCGCTTTGTCCAGAAGTTCCGCATATTTCTTGCGGAACTTTTTTAATTCCTCCGGACTGACTTCCGGCCCCGGCTCCAAAATCTCTGTCTGCGCGCCATCCTCGGTAAGAATCGCCAAACAGGAACGGGTTTCTCCTGCCACATCCACAAAATCTCCGTTTATGCCATAATCCTCGAGTTTTCCTGCTACAAATTCACCGGTCTTGCCTCCCAGGAATCCGGTTACCACCGTCTCTTCACCTAAAATGGTATCTACGTTTGCCACATGAATGCCCTTCCCGCCCGGCGTATTATCTACGGATTTTGCCCGCACGATTTTTCCCTTGGCAAAATCGACCAGTTCATAGCGTTTATCCAATGATGCATTCAGGTTTATTACCAGTATCATATCCTTTACCCTTCCTCAGTTTTTCTTAATAGCGGTTCTGGCTGCCACACACCTCAATCTTGTGCTGCACGATCGAACGCATAGCTTCCTTGCCCGGTGTCATATACTTACGCGGGTCATTGGCCTCGGGATTTTCCCGGAAAAATTCCTTCACAGCATTGGAGAAGGGAATTTTCAAATCCGTGGCCACATTTACCTTGCAGATGCCCAAAGAAATTGCCTTTTGCACCAGTTCATCCGGCACATCCGAAGCACCATGGAGTACCAGCGGGATTTCCACCCGGCTGCGGATTTCCGTCAAGCGGTCAAAATCCAGCTTAGGCGTGCCCTTATAAAGCCCATGTGCCGTACCGATGGCTACAGCCAGGCTGTCAATCCCGGTATCTTCCACATAACGCACCGCATCATCAGGATTGGTATAGGCGCTGTCTGCATCTTCCACCACCAGGTCATCCTCCTGTCCAACCAGTTTCCCCAGTTCAGCTTCCACAGAAGCACCGCAGGTATGGGCAAACGCCACAACTTCCTTAACCTTCGCCACATTTTCATCATAGGGCAGGCGGGAAGCATCAATCATGACGCTGCGGCAGCCGGCGGCTACCGTATGTTCAATTTCCGCCACATCCTCATGATGGTCCAGATGGAAAGACATGGGCACATCATACTTTTCCATAGCCGTTCCCGTAAGCGCCACCAGATAATCTTTATCCGCATAACGCACCGTAGATGGCGTAGCGGCAATAATTACCGGCGAACGCATTTCATTGGCTGTATCGACCACCACCTGAAATGTTTCCAGATTGTGAATATTGAAGGCCGGCACCGCATAATGGTTCTTTTGGGCATCCCGCAGCATATCATTGGTATTGTGTAATTTCATTTTTATCGCTCCTCTTTTTATTCAGCTTAAAACCTTGATTTCATTATAAGAAAATGCCCTCTCCCTTTGTTTTCGCCTTTTGGAAAGGTTTTCAGGGAGAGGGCTGCACTATTTATTGCTGCAAATAAAACTCAAAGTTATCCATAGAACCCCAGTTTCCGGCATTGGCCTGCATTTCCACGCCAATGACAGCCTTGCCGTTTTTCACGGTCACATCCTTGATTTCCACGGTCTGCCATTTATTCCAGCCATTGTCTGTAATCGGTGCTGTTTTCTTTTCGCCGTTATCGCCAATGATGAACAGTTCGTACTTGCTCTGTCCGCCACCGCCCTGCGTGCTCACGGCCACCGTGTACTTGCCATCCTTCAAGCCTTTTACTTCCTGCTGCACCACAAAGGCAAAATTTTTGTCTGCCCAATAATGCAGGGAGCCTTGTCCCAGCGAATCGCCTGCTTTGCTCACCGCATCCACAGCGCTCTTGTCACCGGTAATCGTCCAACCATCCAGATTTACCTTTTCAAAATCACCGTTAACCAACAGGTTCGCTTTTTTTATGACCGTAACGGTGCAGCTTACCGGCTTGTTAATACCTGCCACAGTCCCCTTAACGGTATAGCTGCCTTCCTTGTCGTAACTCGGATGGGGCGTTTGCCAGTTTACAGGCAGCTTTTCGGCATGGTCATCGGTATAGGTCACCATCGCCCACAGACGGCACGCCCTATGTGCAGGTGAAGGACTGCCGCTACGGCCTTGCCATTTTTATCGGAGACCTTCGTAAATACCTCCCAGGAATCCAGCGCCTTGCCGTTTTTATCGAACATGGCCAGGTTATCCCATTCATTTCCTTCACCGGTTTTCCAACCAGCTCCATCCACAGCATACCAGTCAGGCTCCCAATAGAACATGCCTGTTCCCCGGCCGCCGGGCACATTGGCCAGACGTTCCATCACGGCTCTGAGCCCGGAAGCCTGCCCCTGTACCGTACTGCGGAAGCCACCAATTTGTTCCTCAGCCGGGCCATAGCAATTCTTTTGCTTATCGAAGTTTTCATTGGTATAACCGAAAGCCGTTTCCACGACAATGACATCCTTCTGATAGCGGGCACTGATGTCATTGAGATTTGCCTGCAGCTGGTCTAAAGTCCCATGCCAGAAGGGATAGTAGGAAAGCCCGATAATATCATAGTCCTTGACACCATTTTGGGTAATGCTGTCAAAGAAGCTGCGGTAAAAGGCATTATCCCCGCCATCCGGCAGATGTACCATCAGTTTGACATTCGGTGCTGTTTCCCGTACCGCTTTCAGCCCGGCATTCAACAGTTCTGAAAACGCCTTGTCCTTATCATTGCTGGGCAGTTTCCCAATGGGCCAAAGCATGCCGCTCTTTACTTCATTGCCAATTTGAATCATCTCCGGCTCACAGCCTGCCTGCTGAAAATCCCGGACGACTTTTGCCGTATAGTCATGAACATCCTTTACCAGCTGCTCCTTGCTATGCTTTTCCCATGCTTTTGGCGTAACCTGCTTGCCGGGATCGGCCCACCAATCACTGTAGTGGAAGTCAATCAGAACTTTTAAGCCCAGGGCATGGGCGCGTTTTGTCATCGCAATGGCACGGGCTTCATCCGTATTGCCGCCGCCCCCGGGGCCGGCTTTCGGGTCATTCCAGATACGCAGGCGAATCCAGTTGATGCCATGATTTTTCATAATCTGCAGTTCATCCATCTGCGTGCCATCGGTATCATAGAATTTTGCCCCCAGGGATTCCATCTCCGGCAGCATGGAAACATCTGCACCCTTGATGAAATTATCGCTGAGATTGGGGATAGGATTCACCTGTACTGCGGCATCAGCAGGACCGGCCATCCACAGAGAGCCTGTAGCCACAGCAGAGAGAACCAATGATTTCAACATAGATTTACGCATTATCGTCACCTCATCAGAAGCTATAAGTAAGTGAAGCAAAGCCCGTGTCTTTATAACCGTCAAAAGCATCGGTGGAAGTATACGGCTTAACTTTATACCAGGCCAGTTCAAAGTTCGTATTGGGTGCCAGCATATAGTCAAAGGCCAGTCCCCAGCCTCTCATGCCGGCGCCACCATAACCATTGCCGCCTGCTACATTTAATCTGTGCGCCCAGCCGCTGGAATCCACAGCCAGTCCGCCCAAGGCCAGATATTCGCCATAAACCTTCCATGTGCCGCCTTTGTTCCAGTCCATCTTGCCATAGGTCAGGCGTGTCCACCAACCGTTCCGACCTTTGTCATGAACTGCACTGGATTTAGCTCCCCAATCGGCGGCACCGTCATAGGCATTCACCGTAACATCTGCACCATTATGCACCCCTTCAGCAATCAGGTTCCATTTGGGTGCCAGTTGTGCATTCAGACCATAGGCAAACTGCTTAAAGTTGCGGCTCACCGTATCTTTCTGCTTCCAGGTCCAGTTTGCCCCACCATCCCAGGTAGCATAGGCATCACTTTTTACCTGCGTATCCGAATGCGAATTATAGTATGCCGCCGTCAGGGTCAAAGCAGGGCTGGCCTTGTATTTCAAATCCGCAAAGAAGGCATAGTCACTATTATCTGCCCATGTTCCCGGCGTAGCATCACCATAGCCTACCAACAGACTGGCCTTGTCACCAAAATTCTTGCGTACCATAACCGCATCAATGGGATTTTCCCAATAAATAATACCCTGGCCCAACGATAATTCATTACGGCCTATGGACAAGGTGAAATCATTTTTAGCCCGCCAATCCAACTGCAGACGATTGACACCGACTTTTTCATAACCAATCCCATTATCATTGTAATTATTGCCATGGTCCTTACTGTTACTGGACTTGGCTACATTATCCGTTTCAAATTTCAGCTGTCCGGTAACGGATAAATTATCCGCCGGTTCCCCATAGAAGCCCAGCCGCAAACGAAGTTCGTTACTGTTCACCTTATTGAATTCGTTTTGTGGTTTTACCGCATAACCATTTTTAACCTCAGTCATCTTCTTGTTGCGGAAATACCGTACGCGGGCGTCGCCCCACCATTTGAAGGAAGATATGCCTTTTTTCATTTCCTTGACATCATTTTCCACAGCGGTAAGCCGCACATCCATATCCTTTAATTCCGTGGCAAATTCCCGTTCCAGTTTCTTGAGCACGCCTTTATCCTTAAGCGCAGCCGTACCATATTTCTCCGATGCCTTGGCTACGATTTCCGCCATTTCATAGCGGTTCATCGTCTTCGTGCCGTTAAATGTTCCGTCCCCGTACCCTTCAATGACGCCGTCCTCGGCGAGCATTTGAATAGCATCATAGGCCCAATGTCCTTCGGGCAAATCCTTGAAGGGATTCGTAGCCGCAAAGGCCGTGGAACTCATGGCTGTAGCAGCCAAAATGGCAGCAACAAGAGCTTGTTTTTTCATGAAAATGCCTCCTAGAATTTTGAATATTATGTGATTTTGGGTATAAAAATACTCCTGCTGCCACTGTTGCCATATTCCAGTTGGCAGCAGGAGTTTATTCCTACTTAAATTAATGTGCCATCAACGCGAGGGCAAAATCCAGAGCTTTTTCCGGGTCACGGGTAAGCCCTACATATTCCCGGCCGCTGGTCGTTGCACTCTTGACCCCTTTGGCTTCGCAGTCCGTCTTCAGCTCATCATACATAGATGCCATCTGCGGTGCTAACACGACAAGGTCAAAATCCGTGATGATATCTTTATGCTGACCGTAAGCCATGGCAATGGATTCCACCGGAGCATGACGCTCTTGCGCACCTTTGGTGATTGCCTTGGCCAGCATGGAACTGGTAGCACCAGATGCACAGAGTACCAGTACCCGCTTTTCTTCCTGCGGCAGTTCAGCTGCAGCTACGGCCGGAGCGCCGACTTTTTCCACTGCTTCTGCAGCCGTCCCATCCTCCGTCTCAATGCCTGCTTTTTCCTTCTCCACCAGCTGGGCATCATAGACCCGGAAGAACGGATAATAAAGCACGGCATCTACAAGGAGGAGCAAGGGAGCCAGTACAAAGGCCAGTTTGGCAAAGCCCGTACCGATGATGAGACCGATGGGGGCCGGAGTAGTCCAGGGCAGGATATAGGTAAAGGAGTTCATGCCCAGTGTATCAACGAAAAACTTGAAAATCCATACATTGAAAATCGGTGCCAGGATAAAGGGGAAGAACAGTACCGGATTCAAAACAATGGGCGCACCAAACAGAATCGGTTCGTTCACGGCAAAGGTAACCGGGATAATGGAAGCCCGTCCAACAGCCCTAAGCTGCTTGGATTTGGCGATAAACGCACACATCGCACAGAACATCAGCGTTGCGCCCGTGCCGCCAATGGTTGCGACAAAATACGAGGTCGGATGCGTGAGGATATTCACGGCGTGGCCACCGTTGCTTACGATTTGCAGATTCGCTTCGATATTGGCAATATAAATTGCCGTTACTGCCGGTTCCACAATAGACGGGCCATGAATGCCCATGAACCAGAACATCGCCATGGCTCCATAGATGATGGCAACACCGATATAACCATCCGCTGCCACAAAGAGCGGCTTGAACACTTCCAGTACCCAGGCACCAAACATCATGCCCGTGGTTTCCTTAAAGACGATACCAAAAATCCAGTAAACCAGTACGGCTACTGACAAGGGGATAAGGTCGGCAAAGGTCTGGGCGATATAATGAGGAACTTCATCGGGCAGCTTGATGGTGATATTGCGCTTTACAAAGAATTTGTAAATGTTTGGCACCGTAAACGCTACCACAAAAGCGGATAAGAGACCCTTCGTTCCCATGAACTCCGTGGAAATGCCCCCCTCCACAGGAGCTACCGCCAACAGGAGCAAGCAGATAATGGATACGATCATGACCGAGACATCATTAATCTGCCGGAGTTTCGGCATCTTCGTATTAATGCTGTCTGTCAGGCTTTTGGCAATGGTTGCCACCATGAGAATGCCCAGCATGCCCATGCTGTAGTTATAAGCCTGCCAAAGCACGCTGCTGATGGATTCCGGCCACTTGTAGTCGAAAATCTCCGGCACACAGGCCACCAGAATGAATAAGGACGAAAACAGGATTACCGGTATGCAGCTTACAAAGCCATCCCGGATAGCCCGCAGGTAGATATTGTTGGAAACCTTTTCAAACATCGGTTTCAAGGTCTCTACCATCTTGATCAGTTTTTCCATGATGATTCCCTTTCTTTCTTTGAACTTCGAGAGCTCTTCATCCGTCTCTCCCCTGCTATGGTTACAGTATAAGGCAAAATTGTTTCCGCGTGTTTTCACGTTTTGAAAATTTTTTCAACAACATAAAAGAAATGACCATACTTATTTATCTTAACAGAATATCGCTTCAACGCAAATAGACTTTGTCCTATTCTGCCTTGACAAAGCCTTTTCTGCGTGCTATTATTTTCTCGTATTTTATAGAAAACCGTTGAAGCGGAAAAAACAGCCGTTATGCTCTCCCAGAGAGTCCGGGATGCTGAAAGCCGGATAGAACACAGACTGCTGCATGGGCCGCCGAGGGCGCACCGAACATTGGCTTTTAAGCTTATCAGTAGGCTGCGACGTAAGACATACGTCAGTTGTCAGAGGTATGTTCGTACCTCGTTAAGGGCATGGCACAGCCATGAAACAGGGTGGCACCGCGAGAATTTCGTCCCTGACAGAAACTATTTTCTGTCGGGGACTTTTTGGTTCCTGACAGGCCAAAAGGAGCAAACGCATATGGAAAACAAAAAAATCATTCTCTCGGGCATTCAGCCCACAGGCACCTTTACCCTGGGCAACTATCTGGGCGCGGTGAAGAACTGGCAGAAAATGCAGGAGGACTACAACTGCTACTACTTTATCGCCGACCTGCACTCCCTGACGATTCACATCGACCCGGCCCAGCGCAAAAAGCAGACCCTCGAAGCCTTTGCCCTGCTGCTGGCCTGCGGCATTGACCCGCAAAAGAGCCTGGTTTTCGTCCAGAGCCATGTCCGCAGCCATGCCGAAATGGGCTGGCTCATGAGCTGCTGTGCCCAGTTCGGTGAACTTAGCCGCATGACCCAGTTCAAGGACAAATCCAGCAAGCACCCGGAAAACATCAACGCCGGTCTCTTTACCTATCCGGCACTGATGGCCGGCGATATTCTGCTGTATCAGGCCGATTATGTTCCCGTAGGCGCTGACCAGACCCAGCATCTCGAATTCACCCGCGATATCGCCACCCGCATCAACCATAACTACGGCGAGATATTTAAGCTCCCCGAAGGCTACTTCCCGAAAGCCGGTGCCCGCGTCATGAGCCTGCAGGACCCCACGAGCAAGATGAGCAAGTCCGACACCAATCCCAAGGCCACGATTTCCATTCTCGACGAGGAAAATGTCATCCTAAAGAAATTCAAAAGCGCCGTCACCGACAGCGAAGCCAAGGTATGCTTCCGCGAGGACAAGCCCGGTGTCAGCAACCTCATGACCATCTATTCTGCCATCACGGGCAAGACCATGGCGGAAATCGAAGCCGAATTCGACGGCCGCGGCTATGGTGACTTCAAGGCTGTTGTCGGCCAGACCGTAGCCGATGAATTAAAGCCCATCCGTGAAAAATACAAGGAACTTACGGCCGACAGAAAAGCCCTCGAAGCCCTGATGAAGGAAGGCGCCGACAAAGCCGAGTACATCGCCCGCAAAACCCTCTCCAAGACCAAGAAAAAATTAGGCCTGCTGCCGGAAATCCGCTAAGCAATTCCCCCTGCCGCAAGCCGTAAAAAATAAGCGCCCAATAAACAAGCGCCAAGCCAAGTACGATATAGCACACAGAACACACAGGTGTTGTGGATAGCTTTTCAGTACGAATTAAGCGCCGGGGGCTGGGTATATATTTTCGCAGCGTTTGACAAGCTTGTCTAAGCGAAGAAAATATATACCCAGCCCCCGGCGCGCCTTTTATACCTGTTTGTTACCTATTTGCCCCAAACCTGCCCCATAAACTCATCATACACCTCTTCCAAGTGCTGCACGAGCACGCTGAGCATGAGCTGTATCATCTTGCAGTCAAAGGTATCGTCCACAAAGGGCAGGCAGATATCCAAATAGACCTTGCCATCCTGATGAACATAGTACTTAAAGCTCTTATAGCGGGCATTCAAATCGTTGAGATATTCCTTGATCCTGGGCTGCTTGTCCTCCGGCAGACCACTGATTATCTGCGTGCGAATGACGGTGAAAATACTGGTATCAATCAGTATGGCCATCGGCAGAATCTGACCGCGCGCTTCAATGCGGGAACGGAACAGTACCGTAGCATAATCATCATCCATCGACTCTGTGCTGAACACGTTGATGTTGTTCTCAATCAGGAATTCCTGAAACTTAACCGCCTTTTCATTATTCTCTACAGTTTTTTTGGTACTTTTTCTTGGCATAACTACTCCTTCATCAAAAAGCAAAATAGCGGCAGGCATTGTTGTAACTGATATCTTCCACCAGTTTGCCCAAGGTCTTCATATCCGCTGGATACTCCCCATTTTCCACAAGGTTGCCGATAAAATTACACAAAATACGGCGATAATACTCATGGCGCGGATAGGATAACAGGGAACGGGAATCCGTCGGCGTGCCAATGGTATTGCCCAACACCGATATGCTGGCCAAAATACGCAGCTGTGCCTCGATGCCTTCCTTGTTGTTGTTAAACCACCAGGCAGCCCCCTGCTGGATTTTGCCTAAGGCCTCTGTTCCGGAAAAAGCCGGCAGCAAGGCAGCAATCACGATATTGTCTGCAGGATTCAGGGAAGAAATAATGGTCTTGGGCAAATGCCCGTCCTTATTCAATTCATTGAGGAATTTTGCCAAGGCAGGCGCACAGTTATGTGTATCCACAGCATCAAAGCCGCTGTCATGCCCCAAAAGCGTATACTGGACAGAATTGACATCACGAAGTGCCGAATAATGAATCTGCATCGTCCAACCGCGGCGAGCATATTCTTCACCCAGGAACAGCAGAATCGCGGTCTTATACTGCTCCATCGCCAACTTGGAGGGCATCCCCTTGCCGTTAATTACCTTGCCCACGACATCATCCAGCTCATATTCCTTAGCCGGGGCAAAAACCATATAGGGCAAGGCCTGGTCAGCAATCTGGCAGCCTCTTTCCTCGAAATAATCCAGGCGTTTGACAATCGCGTCCCGGATATCGGCCATGGTGGATATATCATCCATCCCCGCAGCCTCACCCAGCTCATAACGCATATAGGCATCCCAGCCATCATCTTCAATGTTCAGGATGCTGTCTGCCCGGAAGGTCGGCAAAACTTCTGCCGGACATTTCCCATCTTCCTTGATTTTCGTATGCCATTTCAAATCAGAGGCAGGGTCATCCGTAGTACAGATGACCTGCACATTGGAATGTTCGATAATCCCCTGCGCCCGCATATCCGCAGCCTGCAGCCGTGCATTGCAAATATCCCAAATTTTTTCTGCGTTCTCTCCATTGAGAATCAAATCACAGTCAAAATAGCGCTGCAACTCCAAATGCGTCCAATGATACAGCGGACTGCCAATCGCCCGCGACAAGCTCTCCGCAAAATACTGAAATTTTTCCCGCGAGGAAACCTCACTGCCCGTCACACAGCCCTCGGATACCGCATTGCTCCGCAGCAGCCGCCACTTGTAGGTATCTGACCCCAGCCATGCCTGTGCAATATTGCGGAACTCACGGTTTTCCGCAATCTCCCGCGGATTGATATGGCAATGATAGTCATAAATCGGCATGGGAGCGGCATGCTCATGATACAATACGCGTGCAGTTTCCGTTTGCAGGAGAAAATCCTCATCCATAAATTTCTTCATAAAATAACCCCTCCCATCATTTTTACAGATTATGAGTTACTGCCCAAAGTAGTCTTATAGTACAGTACCACACATACTACAGCAAAGACAATACCCACGGGATAGGAAATTGCGGTAGACAATTGCAGTCCTTCAGGAGCCTGCAGGATGTACGTGCAGGATACCGCTGACATAAAGGTTGCCGGCACAAAAGGAATCTTCCATGCGCCAGAGCCTTTCTTCGTGCGGTATAGATATACAGCACCCGTCCAAAGGACAATCATGGCCAGCGTCTGATTCGTCCAGGAGAAATAACGCCAAATGATGTTGAAGTCCATCTGGGACAGAACGCCGCCCACAGCCAGCAGCGGTACAGCAAACATCAGGCGCTTGGCAGCCTGGTTCTGATTGACACCAAACCAGTCAGCCAGGGTCAGACGGGCAGAACGGAATGCCGTATCACCAGAGGTAATCGGGCAGGCAATAACGCCCAGCATAGCCAAAACGGCACCAACGCCAGAGCCCATAAAGCCAACGCAGATATCATAAACCACCGTACCGGCGCCGCCTGCTTTCATTGCCGCAGCCAGTCCGCCCGTACCATCATAGAAAGTAACACCGGCAGCCGCCCAAATAAGGGCAATGATGCCTTCAGAAACCATAGCGCCATAGAACACCGGACGGCCCATGCGTTCATCCTTCAGGCAGCGGGCCATAATCGGCGACTGCGTGGAATGGAAACCGGAGATAGCACCACAGGCCACCGTAATAAACATCAACGGCCAAATCGGCATCTTTTCCGGCCCTGCCGGATGGAGATTCTGCAGCGTCAGTTCCGGCATAGTGTGGTCGCCAACGCCAAAAAGCATGCCGCCCATAATGCCCAAAGCCATGACTATCAGGCAGATACCGAAAATCGGATAGAAGCGGGCAATCAGCTTATCAATCGGCAGAAGCGTTGCCAGGAAATAGTAGCCCAGCACGCAGGGCAGGACAATCGTTACGGCTACACCCGTAAGCTTGGCTAACAGCCCTGCCGGCCCAGTCATAAACACCGTACCAACGAGTACCAAAAGCACCACGGAGAATACGCGCATAATCATCAACATCGTGCCGCCCATATGGTTCCCGACTACTTCGGAGATACTCTTGCCATCCTCGCGCAAGGAAATCATCCCCGACAGGTAGTCATGGACAGCCCCGGCAAAAATCGTACCAAAGACAATCCAAAGATAAACGCTTGGCCCCCAAATTGCACCGCCGAGAGCACCAAAGATAGGCCCTAAGCCTGCGATATTTAACAGCTGAATCAAAAATACCTTCCAAGTAGGCAGGGGAATGTAGTCTACCCCGTCATTATGCACCAGTGCCGGCGTCTTGGCATCGGTGGGACCGAACACATTATCGACGATTTTGCCATAGACAAAATAGCCGCCAATTAAAGCACATAAAGCAACCAAAAATGTAACCATGAAAGTTCACCTCATTTTTACCACTATTGAAATAATTGCGAATACTTTCGTTAAGCCCTGCCAGCCCTCCTTTGTATTGAATTGGCATTTATGCTATAATGAGTATTCGTAATTCGAGGGGCGAACTCCTGCCCCTCGCCAAAAGTTTTTCTCGGATAATTTCATTGTTGAAAGGAGTTTATTTATGGAAATTCTCTTGTTTCTGCTCTTAGGTATTGGTGTCGGCACTTTCGGCACGCTGGTGGGTATCGGCGGCGGCCTTATCTGCGTACCGATTTTTATTTTGTTCCTGTCGCAGGGGACAGCACATCCCTTCTTTGAAACAGCTGCGCAGATTACGGGCACTTCCCTCGTCATCGTCATGGCCAATGCCCTGTCGGGTACGCTTGCCTATATCAGACAAAAGCGGGTGTACTTCAAGGCAGCGGTTCCCTTCGCCATTGCTACCCTGCCTGGTGCCTTCTTTGGCTCCTATATCGTGGACAATTTCAATATGCCCATGCTCAACTTCTACTTCGGCATTTTCCTCTTGTTCATGGCGTCAATGATGTACATGAACAGCCGCCGCAAACCGCCTGTGGATGTGGATGGCCTGCCGGAAGGCTTTACCTTCAATCAGTTCTGGGGCATCGCATCCAGCTTCGTGGTGGGTTTCCTCTCCAGCATCTTCGGCATCGGCGGCGGCGTTATCCATGTGCCCCTGATGATTTACCTCCTGGGCTTCCCCGTACATATGGCAACGGCCACTTCCCACTTCGTACTGGCCTGCTCCTCCGCCTTCGGCGTGGTGTCCCACTTTATGCTCGACCACATCATCTGGATGCCCGCCATCTGCATCTCCATTGGCGCCGCCATCGGCGCTCAAATCGGGGCCAAAATTTCCAAGAAAACCAAGAGCAAAGTTATTTTGGGCCTGCTCTCGCTCGCCATGTTTGCACTTGGGTGCAGACTTATCCTGATGGGCAGTGCACAATAATTTCCTCGCCATTATTCGCTATACAAGACGGAGGGGCGGGGCGGCAATAACTTTCGGCTGCTTAGACAGGCTTGTCAAACGCTGCCGAAAGCCACTGCCGCCCCGCCCCTCCTTACTGCCAGCCTAAGCAAGGAAAAACGTATTATCAGCCACCGGGAACCTTGTCTTGTCGATGTTATCCGTTATCATGATATACGCATTAAGCCCGCGGAGCTGGTGATGTTTTCCGCAGCTTTTGACAAGCTTGTCTATGGCGAAGGAAAATATTACCAGCCCCGCGGGCGCCTTTTCATCTCAATGTAAACCAACCTATTTCAGCAACGCCAGAACCCGTTCCCGATGACAGCAGCTCTCCGCAATAAAATCCTGCAGATACTCCGGAAATATTCCTTCCTGCTCACAAAGCACCTGCAAGCGTTCCAAATTTTCCGCTCGCTGCACATCATACTCAATGCGGTGCAGAATACGAGCCAACTCCTTGCGCACCGCGGGGCTATATAATCCCTTGAGATTTGCCACAGCCGCCGTACTGCAAGCGGCGCGGAACAGGTATCGGCTGACGGAGAGTTCATGGTTGATATTGGCGTATCCTGCCGCCTCCCATAATGCCTCCGCTTCGCCGTTTTCGTCACTGTCCCCCGGCACGAAGTCGATTTCCTTAAACAAGGTGTCGTCCAACAGCCGCACCATTTCACTCTTGGCATAAAGATGTTTTTCCCGCACAGGAAATTCTCCCTGCTTCAATGCCGCGAGCACGCCCATATAGCGCACATTGAGAAACTCCCCATAGAGCACCCCTACATCCGTGAGCTTGCGGCTGATATCCATGAGTACATCATATGGTTCATAAGCCAGCGTTAATAGATTTTCCGCCAAAACAGCATCAAAAGAATTTTCCGCAAAGGGCAGTTTTTCCCGGCGATAGTCCCCAAAATGCCATTTGATGGGCAGTCCTGCAAACATTGGCAGTTCTGCCGCTTCCTCAAATTCCGTTGCCACGACCAAGTGGGCATTGGGATACAAGGCGATGATTTTTTCAATATAAGCCAGGCTTTCAAGCAGCAGCCAACGCATATGTGCCGGCCCGCCGCTAAGGAAACACGTCAAATCCTGCTTCATAGCGCAAAATCACCCCTTTCCGCCCACAAATCAACGCAGGCGCGCCAAAAAGCCTGCCCATAGGCTGCGCGGTCACACAGCGGTGAATGTTCGATTTCCGTCCGCAGATTCGCCTGCGTAGAAGTCAAAAATGACCGGTCAGCGGCCAGCTGCAAGGCGATTTTCACATAATCACGCGGGGTATCGGCTATCCATTCCCCATAACCTGCGGCCGTCAGCAAGCTGGTCCCAAAGCGGGCACTATGATGATTCCCCCTGAGCGTGACCACTGGCACGCCCATGTAAAGGGCTGTCGCCGTCATTGCCCCGCCATTATAGGGAAAGGTGTCCAGCATGATGTCAATTTCCGCATAATTGGCCAGATAATTATCCGTCCCCAAACGCACCTCTGTGCGCTCCATGGGCAGTCCGGCCTTTTCGAGCCGCTTTTCCACCGCCTGACGCCGTTCGGGCAGGCGCGTGGTATCCTGTACAATCAGCCGGGCACCAGGCGAAAGTTCCAATATTTCCCGCCACAAAGCCAGTACATCCGTATTGATTTTCATGGCATTTTGAAATGAGCCAAAGGTCAGTGGACTATTTTTTCCGCGCCGCGGGCAAATACTTTTTTGCATGGCTTCATTGGGCATGAAGCAAAAAGCCTGCGGCAGCTTTATCAGTTTTTCGCTAAAATATGCCGCATCGCTCGCCAACGGGTCAAGGACACCATCCGTAAGCAATCCATCCACCGCCGCCAAACCTGTGGTGTCAAAATAGCCCACGGCAGACAGCTGTACCGGTGCAGGCTTTTTCGCCAGCACCATAAGCGTCAGCCCGCCTGCCGTATGACCGGACAAATCCACCAAAATATCAATTTCATCCCAACGGATAGCCTCGGCCATTTCCACCAGATTTTTTCCGGCCAGACAGCGGTAAATCAGTCCGCCGCCCTGCAACCGATGGGTAAAGCTGTCTTCTTCATCCTCCAGCGCATATAGATATGTACTGGCATAACGCACATCCAGCCCCGTTACCAATGCTTCATAAAACCGCGCTGCCGCACTGTCACAAAAATCACTCGCGATAAAACCGATACGCAGGCGGCTATGCGGTGCTGCCTTGCGAGCCGGCAGACATTCTTCCTCCCGGAAAAGTTCCTGATAGAATTTATGCTGCTGGGCTAAATCTTCCGCACTAAGCCCCGGCAGATAATGCAGGGCAAAGAGGTAATTGGAATAATGCTCACGTTGGCTACGCAGGTATTTATCGCATTGCGCGGCATTGCTGTATGCCGCTGCGGCGCCTTCGGGGTCAGCCAAATCGTGAAACACCGCACCATACAGCTCATGGAGCCGCCATTCTTCTTCCGGCGCTACCTGCCCCCGCAAAGCACCCAATTTCTCTCGTGCCAGCTGCGTCTTTCCCCGCTGCAAAAGGGCAATGATTTCCTGCCACTGCGTCTCCATGCCATTCACCTCTTTTTCTTAATCCACCAACCGGAAATAGGCAATCTCCGGCGGACAGCCAATGCGCAATGGCAGCCAGCTGCCATTGCCGCTATGAACATACCCCAGGCTTGAGCCCAGCTTTACAAAGCCGCGATTATATTTATATACAGGGATAAGCGGCAGGCCAAAAATTCCCACCTGGCCGCCATGGGTATGACCGGCAAGGGTCAGCGGAATGCCTAGTTCTGCGCCATTATCAATATACTCTGGATGATGTGCCAGTAAAATGGTATTAACGAGTTCCTCCTGCGGAATATCCTTTACCGCCTTTTGCGCAAGGGCTGTTTTTTCCTGGGCAAAGCTTTCATCATCGCGGGAAAAGGAATATTCTGCCCCCGCCAGCCAAAGGTTCGTCCCCGGCACTTTTTCGGCTCGGCCAACGAGCACATGAACCCGCGTTTTCGCGAGCAGTTTTGCCGTACGCCCCCAGTTGCGGTAAGTCTCATGGTTGCCGATACAGAAGTAAATCCCTTTGGGAAATAAATCCACGGCTTCATCGAGCACCTTTACCGCCTCCGGATTCATCTGCACATCGTCGAACAAATCTCCGGTTACCGCCAAAATATCCGGCTCATCTGCCGCTGCCAGTTGCAAAAGCTGACGCAAATCTTCTATCGA
The DNA here is from genome assembly GCA_902785885.1 of Pseudoselenomonas ruminantium. GTDB lineage: Bacteria > Bacillota > Negativicutes > Selenomonadales > Selenomonadaceae > Selenomonas_A > Selenomonas_A ruminantium_M. The sequence goes on along the minus strand of CADAAS010000040.1, from coordinate 999 downwards.
AAAGAATTTTCCCAAATGCACATCGCTTATCTGGGCAATGCTCAAACCAGCCGCATCCGCTGCCTGCGGAAATCTCACATCATAATAACGCTTGACCTGATGACGACGCTCATAATGGTAGCCGTAATAGCTGCCACCTGCCATGGCCGCAGGATAGAGGGTAAGCCCTTTCAAAAAACGCCGCTTGTTCTTATCCACGGAAATTCTCTGGTAAATCAGACACGCGACTACCGCCGGCAAGAAAATAAACAGCAATGCTGCCAAAAACACAACCGATACCCAAAACAAAAAACCGCCTCCTATATATTTCCTTGATAATCTATTATATCCTATATCTTTTGCAAAAAAAATAGAACCGGTCCAGCCGATTCCAACTTCCAAACTGATAATAGCATAATGATAATCGTATTCTAAGGTATTATGCCAAACCACGCAGGTGAGCGTTTTCCGCTTGTCTTTCCCTGTAATACCAGCGGATGGATTTGCCAATGGCGCAACGAATAGCATCCAGCTCCCCAGCCAATGCCAGTTTACGCAGTTTCGTCACATCAAAGCCATTGACTGACAAGTAACTTGCAGAAAGGAAACCTCCTCGTTTTAATTGTTTGCGAAAAATCGCGCTGTCACGACGGTCCATCTCTATGTTCTTGATAGCCATATAAACAACCCCCCATAATCCCCTATGAAGTATATTTACATGCTCTCTGCGTTGCACCTTCATTATAGCATAATATTGTAAACTTGTATATATATTTTTCCTTTTTTGGAAAATATGCTTTATTTCAGACAAATTGCCCCTACAGGGCAGTCCTCGATGGTCTGCCAGACATCATCCACAATATCTTGTGGTATATCCAGATTTCCCTCGGCAAAGCCATAGCGACGGTTAAAGTTTTTTAGGTCCGTAAGGTCAAAGAAGAGAATGGCGGTATTCGTGTCTTGCTCCCGCAGCTGTTTCCGGATCTCGTCCAGACGCCGGAGGATGCGGTCAGGGTCGGA